>JABDRC010000055.1 GCA_013041945.1 Halobacteria archaeon | reverse complement strand
CGATCAAACTGTTCCGGCGCCGCTTCCGCGCCATGTTTGAAGGCGATCCCCAGGCCTGCCCGATCTACCGGAATGTCAGCAACCGGATAGCGCCGACCGGCATCGAATATTATCTGCCGCTGTTTCTCGAGGATACGGCGACCCTGTTCGATTATCTGCCGGATGATACCACCGTCATCCAGCTTGACGGCACCGAGTCCGCCTTCGATACCTTCGAGTCGCAGATTCGGGAACGCTATGCCGCATTGCGTCATGATCATGAACGCCCCCTGCTGGAACCGGCAGCGCTGTTCATCGACGCGGCGCAGTGCCATGACCGGCTGGGCTGCCACCCGCGCATCCGTGTCAGTCCCTTTCGGGGGACCGATGCAGCCGCACCCGGGCAACACGACACCCGCCTGCCGGCCGATGTCAGGTTCAGGCCGCGCGCCGAACAGCCCGCCGCGGCACTGCAGCGTTTTATCAACGAGCATGATGGCCGGATTCTGTTCACCGTGGAATCAACCGGTCGGCGCGAAATACTGCAGCAACAGTTGCGTGGCTTCGGCATACGCACCACGGGTGTTGCGGGCTGGGCGGAATTTATCGGCGCGGATACCCCGCAGGCCATCTGCGTTGCGCCACTGGAACAGGGTTTCGTACTGGACTCACCGCCGCTGGCCGTTATTCCCGAGACCCTGCTGCTCGGCGAGCGCGCGCGGCAGGCGCGCCGTCGCCGGCCGGTACGCGATCCGGCCGCGATCGTCCGCAATCTCACCGATCTCGAAATCAATGCGCCGGTGGTACACGAGGAACACGGTGTCGGCCGCTACCTCGGCCTGGAAATGATCGATGCCGGCGGCATCGAGACCGAATACCTGGCACTGGAGTATGCCGGCGGCGACAAGCTGTACGTGCCGGTCGCCTCCCTGGACCGGATCAGCCGCTACACCGGCGCCACACCGGAAAGCGCACCCTTACACCGGCTGGGCAGCGACCAGTGGGAACGTGCCCGGCGCAAGGCGAGCAAACGCATTCGCGACGTGGCCGCCGAATTACTGGACATCTATGCCCGCCGTGCCGCCCGCCGGGGGCACGCACATGCCGCACCGCAGGATGATTACGCCGCCTTTGCAGCAACCTTTCCGTTCGAGGAGACGCCGGACCAGGAAACGTCGATCGACCAGGTGCTGGTGGACATGCAGTCGGCAACCCCGATGGACCGGCTGGTGTGCGGTGATGTCGGTTTTGGCAAGACGGAAGTGGCCATGCGCGCGGCATTTCTTGCCGTGCAGGGCGGCAAGCAGGTTGCCCTGCTGGTGCCGACCACCCTGCTCGCGCAGCAACATTACCAGAACTTCCTTGACCGTTTTTCCGACTGGCCGATTCGCATTGAACTGATGTCGCGTTTCCGCAGCCGCGCCGGGCAGCAGGAAACACTGCAGGGACTGGCGGACGGCAGCGTGGATATCGCCATCGGCACCCACAAGCTGCTGCAGCCCGATGTGCATTTCAAGCGGCTGGGACTGCTTGTCATCGACGAGGAACACCGCTTCGGTGTGCGCCAGAAAGACAGGATCAAGGCACTGCGCGCGGAGATCGATATCCTCACGCTGACCGCGACACCGATTCCGCGCACGCTCAATATGTCACTGGCCGGCATGCGCGACCTGTCGATCATCGGCACGCCCCCGCCGAACCGGCTCGCGATCAAGACCTTCGTCTGCGAATGGAACACGACGATCATCAGGGAGGCCTGCCTGCGCGAGATCAAGCGCGGCGGACAGGTGTATTTCCTGCACAACGATGTGGCCAGCATCGATCGCATGGCGGTTGAGCTGGCCGCTATCGTTCCCGAGGCGGAGATCGGTATTGCCCACGGCCAGATGCGCGAGCGCGACCTCGAGCAGGTGATGCTGGATTTTTACCACCGTCGCTTCAATCTGCTGCTGTGCTCGACCATCATTGAAAGCGGCATCGACGTACCGACGGCGAACACCATCATCATGAACCGCGCCGACAAGCTGGGACTTGCACAGCTGCACCAGCTGCGCGGCCGTGTCGGTCGTTCGCATCACCGCGCCTATGCCTACCTCATCACGCCGCCGCGCCGTGCGATGTCGGCGGACGCCGTCCGGCGCCTGGCGGCAGTGGAATCGATGGAGGAACTCGGTGCCGGCTTCACCCTGGCCACCCATGACCTGGAAATTCGCGGAGCCGGCGAACTGCTCGGCGAGGACCAGAGCGGCCAGATTCACGAAATCGGCTTCTCACTGTATACCGACCTGCTGGAGCGGGCGGTCAGGGCCCTCAGGGAAGGACGCACGCCGGAACTCGATACACCCCTGCACCAGGGGCCGGAGATCGACCTGCAGGTGCCGTCCCTGCTGCCGGACAGCTATATTCCCGATGTGCACACCCGCCTGGTCCTGTACAAGCGGATCGCCGGTGCCACTTCCGCGGAGGCGCTGGACGAACTCCAGGTGGAGATGATCGACCGCTTCGGCTTGTTACCGCAACCCGCGAAGAACCTGTTCCGCATCACCGCCTTCAAGCTGCTGGCCGCGCCAATGGGTATACGGAAAATCGAACTCGGCAACCGCGAAGGTCGGGTGCAGTTCACCGATGCCCCGCAAATCGACACCGAAGGTCTGATCGGTCTCGTCCAGGAACGACCGCAGCAGTTCCGCTTCGATGGCGGTACCGGGCTGCGGCTGAGCGGCGATTTTTCCACAGACCCGCTGCGATTTGATACAGTTGGCAACCTGCTTGACATGCTTGCCGGCAAACCGCACAACCTGCTCCGGGACAACTGAAACATGCCTATTCGAATATTGACCTTCCGTCGCTGTCTGCCTGTCCTGCTCGTGCTGTTTGCAGGACCTGCCACGGTGGCGGCAGCATCGCAGCTGTACGACGTGGAGATCATCATCTTTACGCACAATACCCGGTCTGACCAGGGTGAAGTCTGGCAACAGCCGGATGCTGCAACGGCCCGGGCACCGGGGGAGTTCCGGCAAAACCGCTTCACCGGGCTGTCCTCATCAAGCTACCGGCTGAAGCCCGTCCGCTACAGCCTGCAGCAGGGCGGTGAGTACACGGTGATCTATCATCGTGCCTGGCGCCAGCTGGCCTACAGCCCGTCGCGGGCGGTCGATTACCGCGTGAACGCGCTTGCCGATGACAAACGCAACAGCGTCGAGGGCAGCGTCCGGCTGGTCCGCGGGCGCTATCTGCACCTGGATATGGACCTGCTGCTGAAGGAGCTCGCGACGCAACCGCCCGGCCTCTACACCGACGGCCCGGTCGCCATGCCCGTCTACCGGCTGACCGAAAAACGCCGCATCAAGACCAGTGATTTGCACTATTTCGACCATCCGCGTTTTGGTGTGCTGGCGCTGGTCACAGCCCACCGCACGCCCGTACAGACAGTGGATGAGAACGCGGTGGAACAGACCGGCCCGGATACACCAACGGCCGCAGACACCGCGCCGCAGGCGGTGGACGATACAGCCGGGCCGGCATCACCCTAGCAGGTCGTCGTGATAACCTGCTCGAGTATCGACCGCACCTTCTCCATCCCGGCGTCCAGGTTCCTGTCGATCACCTCCATGCTGATCGTGCCATCGTGGCGGCCGGCAGCGGCATTGGCCGACACCGCAATCACCGCGTAGCACAGGTCCAGCTCACGGGCGAGCGCCGCCTCCGGCATGCCGGTCATGCCGACTATATGGCAACCGTCACGCTCCATGCGGTCTATTTCAGCCGCGGTTTCCAGGCGGGGGCCCTGGCTGGCGCCGTAGGTACCCGCAGCAAACACCTCCACACCCGCCTTGCCGGCCGCATCCAGCAGCTGTGCCCGCATCTCGTTGCAGTATGGCTCGGTAAAGTCAATATGCGTTACCTCGGTCAGGTCCGATTCGAAAAAGGTATGGTTGCGCGACCAGGTGTAGTCGATGATCTGGTCCGGAATCACGATCGAGGGCGGCACCAGGTCAGCGCGTATGCCGCCGACCGCACACACGGCAATAACACGCTGTATCCCGTGTTCTTTCAGCGCCCACAGGTTGGCCTGGTAATTGACCATGTGGGGCGGGATTGTATGGCCGTAGCCATGACGGGGCAGGAAGGCGACATTCCTGCCATACAGCTCACCGAAGGTCAGCGCCCCGGAAGGCTCGCCATAGGGTGTATGCATCACCTCGCGCCGTTCGATAGCGAGCTTCTGCACGCGGGTCAGCCCGGTGCCACCGATAATTGCCAGATCAGTCATGGGTCCTGCCGTCGTTGGTTGTTTGTTCATCGTTGCCCGTGTTGTTTTCGCCCAGCGCGAAAATGCCGTTGAGATTGCGCAGGTAGCCCCGGTAATCCATGCCGAAACCGAACACATAGCGGTCTTCGACCCCGAGGCCGATAAAGTCGGCGTGCACAGCGTCGGCACGCCGGTCATGCCGCTTCTCGATCAGCACCGCGCTGTAGACCCTGTCGGCACCGGCGGCCCTGCAATATTCAAGCACGTCCGCCAGTGTATGGCCTTCGTCCAGGATGTCGTCCACGACCAGTACGGTACGCCCCTCGAGTGATATGCCGGGTTCAGAGACCCAGCGAACCTCCGGTCCGCCGGTTTCACCCCGGTAGCGCGTGGCATGGAGATAATCCGTCTCGAGCGGAAAAGACAGCCGCGTCAGCAGGTGGCCGGTCGGGATTATCCCGCCGGTCAGGACACACAGGACGACCGGCAGGGACTCGCCCAGCACGGTGGTGATTTCCATGGCCATGCGGTCCAGCGCGGCATGAATATCCCCGGGACCGTGCAGCTGCACCGCGTCGGCGCGAATCCGGTTGAGTTCAGCCTGCGTGAGGGGCATGGGCGACGGCCTGCTCCAGCTCCGGTGCATGCACCGTGGAGGTCGGGTAAGCGATCTCGGCACCGTGCGCGGTAATGATGTCACTGATCTTGAGCAACACATCCTGCTTGATCTCGTGGAATCGCGTCCACACGGTGGTGTGCGTGAAGGTATAGATGAAAAAGTCGAGCGATGAAGGACCAAACCGGTTGAAATTCACCATCAGCGTCTGCTCGTGGTCGATATCCGGATGATTGGTGAGCATCTGGCGGATCTCGTCGAGGATCGCCGGCAGTTGCTGCACGTCGTCATAGCGGATACCGATGGTTTCGTAAATCCGGCGCCGCGTCATGCGCGACGGATTGATCACTGCAATGGTCGAGAAGATTCCGTTGGGAATATAGATGGGTCGCTTGTCGAAGGTACGGATGCGCGTCAGTCGCCAGCCGATATCTTCCACCGTCCCCTCGATCTCGCGGTCCTCCGAGCGCACCCAGTCACCGACGGAGAACGGACGGTCGAGGTAGATCATCAGGCCGCCGAAGAAATTGGCCAGCAGGTCCTTGGCGGCAAAACCGATCGCGATACCGCCGATACCGCCGAACGCCAGCACACCGGAGATACTGAAGCCCAGGGTCTGCAGCATGACCAGCGCCGCGGTAATCATGACCGCCGCACTGATCAGTTTGCCGATGGCATCGACCGTGGTGGAATCGATCGGCTCCTCGCGCTCTCGATTCTGCCGGATGATGTTGCGCTGCATGTTCTTCGTCAGGCGCAACAGGAACCAGGCAATGGTGACGATCACCCCCACGTCCCTGATCGGCCCGATGGCATTGAAGATCGGTGCAGCGGTTTTCATCCGCACGATGTCCGCCGCAAAGGCGATGCCCACAACCCAGATCAACACATTCAGCGGGCGCTTCAGGGCGTCGACCACGGCATCGTCCCAGGGTGTCTCGTTCGCCTGCAACTTCAGGTGCAGCCGATGGACCAGCACCCGCACCAGCAGGTTGAGCAGCAGCACGCCAAGCACCACGACGAACACCTGCGCAATCCAGGCATTGGCGCCAAACCATCCGGTCAGCCATTTCAGGGATGCGATATCTTCTAAAGTCATACTTGATGAATACGCCTCTTCCAATTGTATTAGTTAATGAATTCTGTCCGTTTCAGTCTTGACTGCAACGGCCGTCCGGGGCGCTACACATCCAGATCAAGCTCGGGATTTTCCTCGTATCCCCGTACCGCGGCAACTGCCTGTTCCCAGCGCGGGTCTGCATGCAGTGCACTCCAGTCGAGCGGGTGCCGGCCATGCATGCGCGCCATGCGCAACTGGGCAACCGGGTCGTGGTATTCCGTCAGGGCGTCGGCGACCCGCGCTGCTTCCTCGCGCTGGTTGCAAACGAGCACCATATCACAGCCCGCTTCCAGGGCGGCGAAGGCGCGGGACGGGTAGTCACCGGCACAGGCCGCACCCTCCATACTCAGGTCATCACTGAACACCAGTCCCTGGAAATGATAATGGCCACGCAACACGTCCCTGATCCAGATCCTGGAAAAACCCGCCGGCTTGCTGTCGACCTGCGGGTAGACGATATGCGCCATCATGACGGCCGCCAGCCCGTAGTGAATCATGCGCCGGAACGGCACCATGTCCCATTGCTCGATGTCCTCGTAGCGACGATCATCCTCCGGCAGGTCGAGATGCGAATCGGCGGCCACGGCACCGTGACCGGGAAAATGCTTGCCGGTAGCTGCCATGCCGGCCTCGTGCATGCCGGACTGGTAGGCGGCCGCCAGCTCGGCCACGACTTCCGGTCGCCGGTGCAACGCCCGGTTGCCGATGATGGTCGAAACGCCATAATCGAGGTCGAGCACCGGTGCGAAACTGATATCGACACCGACTGCCCGCAGTTCCGTTGCCATCAGCCAGCCGGTGACGCGCGCCAGGTGTTTCGCGCGCGTCTTGT
>JABDRC010000032.1 GCA_013041945.1 Halobacteria archaeon | reverse complement strand
AGGCGGAAGCCGCGGGCCGCGAGAATGTCGCGATTGTTCCGATCGCAATACCGCTGCTCGCCGGCCCCGGCTCGATCAGCACCGTGATCATTCAAATGCACCGGCCGGGTGCCGAGTTTCACCTGCTGTGGGTGATCGCCGTGATCCTGCTGGTCACTTTGCTGCTATGGATCGTGCTGCGTCTCGCGAATCCGATCGGCCGGCTGCTCGGTCCGATCGGGCTGAATATCCTGAACCGGCTGTTCGGTCTGATACTCACGGCAATCGCAGTAGAAATTATGGCCAACGGACTGCGCGGCCTGTTTCCAGTGCTCGCCGGATGATCGTGACTCGCCTGCATCGTCAGCAATCCGGTTCAGCGACGGCCGATCAACTGATACAAAAATGACTGACAGCAACAACATCATTCATACCCGTCGCAACAGATAATAATATACTTGTGTCCGCAACGGGGAGGAACACCAAAATGAGCGATGGCAAAAAGAACAACAACCCTTTTCAGGGGGACAGGAGTTCGATACTGAGAGCAGCGATTGGCGGTGTTGCGTTTGTGCTGCTGATTCTGCTGATAATGAACCTGGGCAACAGGTTGAGCACGATCAAGGATGAACTCGATCACTGCGCAGCGGAGACGACGTATGGCATCGATATCTCGGAATCGCAAACTGTATATGTCCCGATCTACACCCAGGTCGAAACCGGAAGCGGAAATCAGCCGCTGGACTTCGTTCTGGCTATAAGAAATTCAGATCCAGAACACGCGATAACCATTACGTCCACGCACTTTTATGATGGCAAGGGCAACCTGGTACGGACCTACCACAGCGACAGCGATATTGAACTGGCGCCGCTGGAAATCAGGACGATTGCCGTGAAAAGCGACAGTTTTCGCGATATTGGCCCTGCCGCCAACTTCATCATCGCATGGAAGTCAGCTGTTCCTGTCTATGAACCGATCATCGATGCCGTCATGTTCGGTTTCATCGACAGCAGGAGCATCACGTTCAAGAGTGTCGGCCGGCCGCTGGCGCAAAGAATCGATTAATCCCATGCGCACATCAGCGCCCTACGATAGACTGTTTGGCATTGGTGCGGCCCAGGCTGCACCAGAGTTATAGATTCATATGGCTGCCGCTCTCGACCCGTCGACTGATTACTTAAAGGCTCTAACATGAGTAATGACAACCAAACGACACAGCCCTGGCACAGTGCCCAGGTGGATGAGGTATTGCAGCGGTTGGCGTCGACACAGGAAGGCCTGACAACGGATGAAGTGCAGCGCCGCCTGCAGCAGCACGGCCCGAACCGCCTGCGGCCAGCGAAGAAGAAAGGGCCGCTGGCGCGTTTCCTGGTCCAGTTTCACAACGTGCTGATCTATGTCCTGCTTGCTTCCGGCCTGATCACCGCACTGCTTGGCCACTGGCTGGACAGCAGCGTGATCCTCGGGGTCGTCGTGATCAACGCGATGATCGGATTTATACAGGAAGGCAAGGCGGAAAAAGCGCTCGATGCGATCCGCAACATGCTTTCGCAGCAGGCCATGGTCAGGCGCGACAACAGCTTCATCAGTCTGCCGGCCGAGCAGCTGGTGCCCGGTGACGTGATCCTGCTCCAGTCGGGCGACAAGGTGCCGGCCGACCTGCGTCTGTTCAAGGCCAGAGAGTTGCGCATCGAGGAGGCCCTGCTCACGGGTGAGTCGGTGCCGGTGGAAAAAAGCGTTTCAGCGTTCAGCGAAAACGCGGCTATCGGCGACCGCAGGTGTATTGCCTACTCGGGCACTTTCGTGACCTACGGCCAGGGCCAGGGCGTGGTGGTTGCGACCGGCGACCTCACCGAGATCGGGCGCATCAGCAGCATGCTGCGCCACGTGCAGGTGCTGACCACGCCGCTGCTGCGCCAGATAGCGGTCTTCGCCCGGTGGCTCACGATCGCGATCGGCGTGATCGCATCCGCCACCTTTGTCTATGGCGTGTTTGTGCAGGACTACGCCATCGACGAAATGTTCCTCGCGGCCGTCGGCCTCGCGGTCGCGGGCATCCCGGAAGGATTGCCTGCGATCATGACCATCACGCTCGCGATTGGCGTACAACGCATGGCTAAACGCAACGCGATCATTCGCCGCCTGCCCGCGGTGGAAACCCTGGGATCGGTCACCGTGATCTGCTCGGACAAGACCGGCACACTGACGCGCAACGAGATGATGGTGCAGACCCTGGCCACCGCGGCCGGCGTTTGCGAAATCAGCGGCAGCGGTTATGATCCCCACGGTGCGTTCAGTCTCGATGGTACCGACATCACCGCGGAGGCCTTCCCGCTGCTGCGCGAGGTATCGCAGGCGGCCCTGCTGTGCAACGATGCCAGCCTGGCGCAGTCCGGCGAGCAATGGCAGGTGCACGGCGATCCGACCGAAGGCGCGCTTTTGACCATGGCGCTGAAGGCCGGGCTCGAGTACGCCTACAGCCAGACCCAATACCCGCGTACCGATGCGATCCCGTTCGAGTCGCAGCACCGCTTCATGACCACGCTGCACCACGACCACGCCGGTCACGGTTTCATCTATTTGAAGGGTGCGCCGGAACGCGTGCTGGAGATGTGCCAGCGCCAGCGCATGCGCGGCGAGGATGTACCGCTCGACAAGGCCTACTGGGAGGCCTGTATGGATGACATGGCCGGCCGCGGCCAGCGGCTGCTGGCGATTGCGTTCAAGCCGGCGCCGGCGGAACAGCAGGTGCTGTCTTTCAGCGACGTCGAAAGCGGGCTCTCGCTGCTCGGCGTGGCCGGCATCATCGACCCGCCGCGCGAGGAGGCCATCCAGGCCGTGAAGACCTGCCAAACCGCCGGCATTCGCGTGAAAATGATCACCGGTGACCACGCCGTCACCGCACGAGCGATCGGCACACATATGGGCATCGGTGACGGTGTCACGGTCATGCGTGGAACCGAACTGGAAGGCCTCGACGAAGCCGAACTCAAAAACGTGGTCCAGCGCTGCGACATCTTTGCGCGGGTCTCGCCGGAGCAGAAGCTGCTGCTGGTGACCGCGCTGCAGGCCAGCGGCGAAGTTGTCTCGATGACCGGTGACGGCGTCAACGATGCGCCCGCGCTCAAGCGCGCCGACGTCGGCGTCGCCATGGGCATCAAAGGCACCGAGGTTTCCAAGGAGGCCGCAGAAATGGTGCTGGCTGATGACAATTTCGCCTCCATCGCCGAAGCCGTCGAAGAAGGCCGTGCGGTTTACGACAACCTGAAGAAATCGATCATGTTCATCCTGCCGACCAACGGCGGTGAGGCGCTGACCATCATTGCCGCGATCGCGCTCGGACGCATGCTGCCGATCACCGCCGCGCAGATCCTGTGGATCAACATGATCACCGCGGTAACGTTAGCACTGACACTGGCATTCGAACCGCCCGAACAGAACGTGATGAAACGCCCGCCGCGCGATCCCAGGGAACCCCTGCTGTCCGGCCTGCTGGTCTGGCGCATCATTTTTGTATCGCTTATCCTGGTCGCCGGCACCTTCGGCCTGTTCCTGTGGGAGCGTGAACACGGCGCTTCGATCGAACTCGCGCGCACCGTAGCCGTGAATACGCTGGTCATGTTTGAAATTTTCTACCTGTTCAGTGCGCGCTACCTGCTGGCACCCGCACTGACCATCGAAGGGCTTTCCGGCAACCGCTACGTGCTCTATGCGATCGGCCTGCTGATCATTGTCCAGCTTGCCTTTACCTATTTTGAGCCGATGCAGGCCCTGTTCGCGACAAGCGACATGAGCACCGACGCCTGGTTGCGCGTCATCGTCGTGGCGTCCTCTGTACTTGTACTTGTCGAACTCGAGAAGATGCTGCTGCGAAAGTACTATAAACCCGGACGCCGGGGACGCCAGTGAGTGCTCGCGGCAGTATGTTCCTCATCTATAACGCATAGTCAGGAACAGATGCGTTTATTGGTATTGAACTCGGGCAGCTCTTCGATCAAATATTGTGTACTCGATATGGCGGATGAAAGCCCGTTGTTTTCGGGAAAGATCGAGCGTATCGGTGAATCCGACAGTCTTTTCGTCGACCGAGCCCACTTCGCTTCTGCCGATGCACAGGAGCAGATCGAGCACAGGCAGGTAGTCGACCATGCAACCGGTCTGTCGATGATTTTCGACCGACTGCGAGATAACGAAGCCGGTTCTGAATACCCGTTCCACGCTGCCGCCCACCGTGTCGTTCATGGTGGCGGACGCTTTAAACAGCCCGTCATCATTGATGACAGTGTCATGGAAGTACTGGAAAAGACGATACCTCTGGCACCACTGCACAACCCGCCGAGCCTGAGCGGTATTAAAGTGACGCAGCGCAATTACCCCGGCATACGCCAGGTTGCTGTGTTCGATACTTCTTTCTTCGCGTCATTACCAGCGCGCGCCTATCGTTACGCGATACCGGATCGACTGTACCGGGAGCACAATATTCGCCGCTTTGGTTTTCACGGCATCTCGCACCGGTATGTGGCTGCCGCATCAGCGAGCTATCTCAAGCGACCGCTGGAAAAACTGCGGCTGATTACAGTCCACCTCGGCAATGGTGCCAGCGCGAGCGCTATTGACAAGGGCTTGTGCATCGATACCTCGATGGGGATGACACCGACCGAAGGGCTTGTCATGGGGTCGCGCTGTGGAGATCTTGATCCGTCGCTGCACTTCTATCTCGCCAGGACCGCAGGCATGGGCATCGACGAAATCGAGACCATGCTGAACAATCAGAGCGGCCTGAAAGGGCTCTGCGGTTGCAGTGACATACGCGAAGTGCACAAGCTTGCAGATGCAGGAGACGAGCGGGCTCGTCTGGCCATCGACATCTACTGCTACCGGGTGTCCAAATACATCGGCGCCTATGTGACGGTACTCGGTGGACTGGATGCGCTGGTATATACCGGCGGCGTTGGTGAAAACGATCCCGTGGTTCGCCAACTCATATGTGATAGGCTGTCCGTGCTGGGTATAGCGCTGGACCACAAGAAGAACAATGACTGCACCGGGAAAGCCGGTGCCATCAGCAGCGATGCCAGCAGGGCAAAGGTGGTCGTGATCCCGGCCAATGAAGAGCTGGAAATTGCGCGCCAGACGTCCATACTGTTGCGGTCACATAAAACCTGACGGTGCAGACTGCTTGACGACTATGTTTTATGGTTTACGAGGATAAAGCCATGTCAGTCGAAATGACTCAGGACACCCCCATCAACGAAGAGCAGTTAACGCGGATTGACGCCTACTGGCGCGCGGCAAACTATCTGTCGGTCGGACAGATCTACCTGCTGGATAATCCGTTGCTGCGCGAGCCGCTGAAGAAGGAGCATGTCAAGCCGCGCCTGCTTGGGCATTGGGGCACGACGCCGGGACTGAATTTTATTTACGCACACTGCAACCGGGTCATCAAGGCATTTGACCTGAACATGATCTACATTGCCGGTCCCGGGCATGGCGGGCCCGCGCTGGTTGCGAACACCTGGCTGGAAGGGAGTTACAGCGAATTCTATCCCAACGTTCCGATGGACGAGGACGGGATGAAAAAGCTGTTCAAGCAGTTTTCATTTCCGGGCGGCATCGGCAGCCATGTTACCGCGGAAACACCCGGCTCAATTCATGAAGGCGGAGAACTGGGTTACGCGCTGTCACATGCATTCGGTGCGGCGTTCGATAACCCCGACCTCATCGTATGCTGCGTCGTCGGCGATGGCGAGGCGGAAACAGGCCCCCTCGCTACCGCCTGGCATTCGAACAAGTTCCTGAATCCCGCCCGCGATGGTGCCGTTATACCCATCCTGCATCTAAACGGCTACAAGATCGCAAACCCGACAGTGCTTGCGCGTCTCCCTCGAGAGGAACTGGAAAGCCTTTTCACTGGCTACGGTTACAAAACGTATTTTGTCGAAGGTGCCGAGGCGGGCGATATGCACAGGAAAATGGCAGCCGTGTTCGATGATGTAATTCATGATATCAAGGCAATCCAGGCTGAAGCACGATCCGGTACCGAGTCGAAGCGCCCTGCCTGGCCGATGATTGTACTGCGCAGCCCCAAGGGCTGGACAGGACCCAAAGAGGTTGATGGAAAAAAGACCGAAGATTCCTGGCGTTCCCATCAGGTTCCGTTTTCCGATATGGTCGATAACCCCGATCATCTGGATCTGCTCGAGTCATGGCTGAAAAGTTACGGGCCCGATGAACTGTTCGATGAAGCGGGTTGCCTGAAGACGGAACTCCGAGAGCTGTCACCGGCCGGTGACAGTCGCATGGGCGCCAATCCGCACGCCAATGGCGGGCAGTTGCTGAGGAACCTCAAGCTTCCCGATTACCGCGACTATGCGGTAAAAGTCGATCATCCTGGAAGCACCTTTGCTGAATCGACCCGCGTCATGGGACAGTTTCTGCGCGATATCATGAAGCGCAACATGGACGCCAAGAACTTTCGCGTCATGGGACCCGATGAGACCGCCTCCAACAGACTGAGTGCACTGTTCGAAGTGACCGGGCGTACATGGATGGCTGAGACCCTGCCCGAAGATGATCATCTGTCACCGGAGGGCCGGGTGATGGAAATACTTTCCGAGCACACCTGTCAGGGCTGGCTGGAGGGCTATCTGTTGACTGGAAGACACGGGCTATTTTCATGCTACGAGGCATTTATTCATATCATCGATTCGATGTTCAACCAGCATGCCAAGTGGATAAAGGTCAGCAAGGAAATCACCTGGCGGCGCCCGATCGCTTCCCTCAATTACCTGCTGACCTCGCATGTATGGCGCCAGGATCATAATGGATTTTCGCACCAGGACCCCGGGTTTATCGATCTCGTCATCAACAAAAAAGCCGATATCATCCGGGTGTTCCTGGCTCCGGACGCCAACACGTTGCTTTACATTACCGACAAATGCCTGCGCAGCCGTGATTTCATTAACGTGATTGTCGCCGGAAAACAGAGCCAGCCCCAGTGGCTGGATATGGATTCGGCGATCAAGCACTGCAGCGCCGGTATCGGTATCTGGGAATGGGCCAGCAACGACAGGAATGACGAACCGGATGTGGTCATGGCCTGTGCCGGTGATGTGCCCACGCTGGAAACCCTGGCGGCGGTCGACCTGCTACACCGACATGTTCCCGAACTGAAGATACGGGTGATTAACATTGTAGACCTGATGACACTGCAGCCCAGGGAGGAACACCCTCACGGACTGACCGACAAGGATTTTGATACACTTTTTACTACCGACAAACCTATCATTTTTGCCTTCCACGGCTACCCGTATCTGATACACCGCCTCACCTACCGACGCACCAACCACCGTAATCTGCACGTGCGCGGATACAAGGAAGAAGGCACGACAACGACGCCGTTTGACATGGCCGTGCTGAACGATCTGGACAGGTACCACCTGGTCGGTGATGTCGTAGACCGAGTGTCAAAGCTGGGTTACAAGGCTGCCTACCTGAAGCAGTTCGTTCGGGACAAACTGATCGAACATAAGCAATACATCGCCAGGCATGGGCAGGACTTGCCAGAAATACGTGAATGGAAATGGCCGGAATAGATATGTGGCGGTCGATATTTGCCTATTGCTGATTAATCAATCAATCGGCTTGCCGCAATGCGGGCAAACCCTGGCCTCTCCCCGCGTCGTGACAACACTGTCCAGTGCCGCTTTTTTCAGCAATTGTTTTGCGTCTTCCGCAGCCAGGCCCAGCTGCTCACGTTTTTCAGCCAGCTGCCTGCGATCATCGCTGTTTATCTCACCATCCATCAGAACTCTTTTCGCAGCCATCTCGTAGCTTTCCCGGCGCCGCGCCAGCTCGGTGGTAAAACCGGAGGCAATGATACCGGCGGGCAGTGCCGCCATGCCCACACCCAGCACCGTGATCA
>JABDRC010000030.1 GCA_013041945.1 Halobacteria archaeon | reverse complement strand
GTACAGCGCCGGCGCATACGGATCGAGGTAGCGCTGCACTGCCGGCTGGTCGCGGTCGGCACCGAACAGGCACTGCATCAGGTCGTTGCAGCCGATGGCGGCGAACTCCACGACCTCGAGCCATTCGCACAGCTGCAGGGCCGCCGCCGGCGTTTCGGCCATGGCGCCGACTGTAACCCGGCAGGCAAGCTGTTGCAGGACATCGTCATGCCAGTACTGCAGTTCCGCGAGGTCGGCTACGTAGGGCAGCAAAATGCGCACATCAAATTCCGGTACCAGGGTGGCAATGGCCTGCAGCTGCGCCCGGTAGATGCCTTGCACCGGCTCATCGGCATACAGGCGCACCCCCTGGCGTCCAAGCACGCCGGTATCCGCCGGCGGCAGTTGCAGCCATGCCGGGCGCTTGCTGGCGGCGATATCGAACAGGCGAATAGTGAGCGGCAGTCCGGCCGCGGTTTCACAGAGCTGCCGGAATGCGTCGCGGTAAAACGCCGCATCCGGCATCTGCCCGTCCTCCGGGTACACATACTCGGAGCGCAACAGACCGATGGCACCGGCGCCGGACCCGACCGCAGCCTGCACGGCCTGCCGGCTGCGCGCGCTGACCCGCAGGCTGACAGTAACGCCGTCCGGTGTGGTTGAAACGGCACCGGCAACCGGTGGTTCACGCGGGGCAACGCAGGCGGACGGATCAGAGGTCAACAGGCCGGTCGTGCCGTCGAGCACCAGTTCCATGCCTGTCTGCAGCCCGTTGGCCTGGGCGCGGTTAATCATGATCGTGGGTACGCCGCTGCCCAGCAGCGGGATCTGGCTGTGTGAAAATGGCGCGCCGTCGACTATCACGAATCCGGCAGGCGGTGGCTCGAGCGCCCCCGGCGGCGGCTGCTCCAGCATGACGATCCTGCCGGCCGGGTTGTCCTGCAGGCCATGCTGCAAGCGCCCGCGCGCGACACCCGCGACATAGGGCATGCCGGTGATCTGGATTGCAGGCGTCGTCATACCCGGATCATAACCCGGGGCCATGATCAGGTGATCACCGTGGGCTCCCGGCGCCCGGTGCGGGACTCGATCTCCGCCATGCGGGTCGCGATCCCGACCAGGGGTTGCATCACACCGGCGGTTTCGCGGTCCTGCTTCCCGGGATCGGTCTCGCAGGCCTCGAGATAGACTCTCAGGGTTGCACCCTCCGTTCCGGTGCCCGAGAGCCGGTAGACGATGCGCGATCCATCGGTGAAGCCGATGCGGATACCCTGATTTTCCGAGACGCTGCCATCCACCGGGTCGGTATAGGCGAAGTTGTCGGCATACCCGACGGTGTGGCCGTCCAGCGTGGTGCCCGGCAGGTCTGCCAGCAGTGTCTCCAGATGTGCCATCAGATCACTGGCGGCCTCTGCGTCTATACCTTCATAGTCATGGCGGGTGTAGAAGTTGCGGCCGAATTTGCGCCAGTGTTCCTGCACGATCTCCTGCACAGACCTGTTTCTCACCGCCAGCAGGTTGAGCCAGAAAAGTACCGCCCAAAGACCGTCTTTCTCCCTGACATGATCGGAGCCGCTACCAAAACTCTCTTCGCCGCAGAGCGTGATGCGTCCTGCATCCAGCAGGTTGCCGAAGAACTTCCAGCCGGTCGGGGTCTCGTAACAGTCGAGCCCCAGTGCTTCCGCCACCCGGTCAACTGCCTGGCTGGTCGGCATGGAACGTGCCACCCCGCTGAGACCGCCGGCATAGCCCTTGATGTGCCGGGCATTGGCAGCCATCACTGCAAGGCTGTCGCTGGGGGTGACGAAGAAATTCCGCCCCAGGATCATGTTGCGGTCGCCGTCGCCATCGGAGGCGGCGGCGAAGTCGACGGCGTCGGGCCCCGAAGCCAGGGCAACCAGCTCGTGGGCATGCACCAGGTTGGGGTCCGGATGACCGCCGCCGAAGTCTTCACTGGGGTCGCCGTTGATCACGGTGCCGGGTTCCGCACCCAGCATTGTTTCCAGGATGAGTTTTGCATAGGGGCCGGTGATAGCGTGCATGGCGTCGAAACGCATGCTGAATTGACCGGAACCGAACAGCTGGCGAATGCGTTCGAAATCGAACAACTCTTCCATCAGTGCAGCGTAGTCCGCCACTGCATCGATGATCTCCACCCGGGTTTCCCCCAGTGACTGCGTGCCGATGGTGTCGAGGTCGATTTCGTCCGCGGCGAGGGTCCGGTATTGGCTGATCTCCCGGGTGCGCGCGTAGATTGCCCCGGTGACACCCTCCGGGGCCGGGCCGCCATTGGCTGTATTGAACTTGATGCCGAAGTCCCCGTCCGGGCCTCCCGGATTATGGCTGGCGGAAAGAATGATGCCGCCATTGGTATGGTATTTGCGGATGACGCAGGAGGCGGCCGGCGTAGACAGCAGGCCGCTCTGACCGACAATGACCCTGGCCACCCCGTTGGCTGCCGCCATGCAGATAATGGTCTGGATGGCCTGGCGGTTGTAATAACGGCCATCACCGCCCAGTACCAGTGTGCCGCCGCTGAGGTCCGTCCGCGTGTCGAAGATCGACTGCACGAAGTTTTCCAGGTAGTGGGGTGTTCGGAAAATCCTGACTTTTTTGCGCAGCCCCGACGTGCCGGGGCGCTGGTCGGAAAAGGGCCGGGTGCTGATGGTTAAAATTTTCACTGTGATCTGTCGTCCTGCAGGGTCCGGGGCAGCTATATTCAATCACACTCAGGGAGAGAATTTGACCCCTTGATTCCAGACTCTGTGGATTTTTTTGCCTGAATGACTCCCCGGCAAGCCAGGCATTGTGAAATACCGGGCAGCGTTCGACAAGTTGTAACAGCGCATTGCGGTGGACGCAGCGACTGGCGTTACTGACAGGCTACCGGCAGCGATCAGAGATGGTCCGCCATGATCTCCACCAGGAAATCCAGCCAGTTCTCGGGAAACGGCTCGGTGAGTTCCACCGAGGCCGCCATGTCAGGCAGGAATACACGCTCCAGCAGATCATCGACCGGCTGCGGGTGCGAGGTGGCGACATTGATTTCCCTGTTGATGCGCAGACTGAGCTTGTCGAAGTTGGCCGAGCCCAGGCAAATCCAGCCGTCATAGACGGCTGCCTTCAGATGCGACATGCCGGGATAAATATAGACGCGGATACCGTTTTCCAGCAGGGTGTTTGCAACCAGGACATTGTTGCGGCTCATCACCCCGAAATCACTGCGCAGGGGCAGGATCATGCGCACATCCACCCCGCGTGCCCGTGCCCTGATCAGCGCGTCGAGTACCACGTCGTCGGTAAAATAGGCATTCTCGATATAGATATAGCTTTTCGCATTGCGGATCGCTGCCAGCTGGGCGCGGTAGATCTGCGAGTCCATGGGTCGGGTGAACAGTACCCGCACAGGATAATCATCCGCCTGTGTGTCACGGCCGGCGGGCTTGTACTTGCGCAGCATCAACTGCAGGTCGCCGAGAAACCTTTCATGCACCCAGGCCCTGAAAAAATCCTCGCGCAGGATTTCCACCACGGGTCCTTCCAGCTCGATCATCATGTCATGCCAGTCATAGCGGTATTCGCGGCCGAAGTTCATGCCGCCGATGAAACCGATGTGTTTGTCCACCACAACCGACTTGCTGTGGTCGCCTGTCAGCCAGAAGTTCGAGATGCTCTTGACCTTGATCCTTGAATCCTTCCTCAGGTAGTCGAAGATCGAGGCCGGCGCCCTGTGCTCCGCTGGCAATGATTCGGCTTCTTCCATCGATGAACCGATCGTGCCGAGTCCGTCCAGCAGTACCCTGACACCCACTTCCCGGGAACGTGCCCTGAGGATGTCGGCCAGCTTGATGGCATAGTCATCGTCATCGAAGATATACATCCTGATGTCGATCGACTCGCTGGCGGATTGCATCACGTCAATCAGGCGCGGGAAGAACTCCACGCCATCCACCAGATAACTCATGCGCCCGGTCGAGGCCTGTGTGCCGGTGATTTCGTCGAGCCGTCTTTCCCAGGCCGGCAGGTCCATACCGGGAGACTTGCTGAGCGGCGGTACGTGTTCCGTGCGTTGTGGCAACAGTACGGTGCGGTGCAGCGTGTCCACCACGTCCTGGCTGGTGCGGGCAAACAGCCTGCCGATGGAGGTCACGGGCCGTTCCACCAGCGAACGCATCTGGCCGATTACCACGTGGGTGGTGGCGCGCACAGGCGCAATATCGGTCCTGGTGCCCGCTCCCCGGCTGGCAACGGGGCGATGGGTCAGGAACAGCACCCGCCCCGCATCCAGGTCGGCATACACAAACGGCGTTGCATCAGGCCCTGCGGCGCCGGTATTCAGCAGTAACTGCCGGCCGGTGACAGCCTCCGCGGCAACGTAGTCTGACAGGACCGACAGCAATACCTCCAGCACCTGCGCGAACGCGTAGCTGTACTTGACATGCACATCCGCCGGCTTGTTCTCGATCAGGGCCCACTGCAGGGTGCCGGCGTCATCGTACCAGGTGAACCATTCCTCCAGCTGCAGAATATCGATGACGGCACCGGTGCGGGGCTGCGCGGGCGTCAGCGTTTTGCGCAGCAGGTGAAATACGGTTGCCCAGTGCGTGGCGGGCAATATATGCAGCGCCTGCCGGCCGGCGGCCGGGGGTGTTTGCCAGGCTGCTTCCTGCACGGCTTGCAGGGTGACTTCCGTTGCTGCGCCTGCCGTCCTTTTCGATGCCGGTAACCCGGTACCTTTCATGGCCGGCAGGGCAGGCTTGCGCCAGGTACCCGCGGTGTATGCCACTTCGCTGCCTGTACGGTAGCGGATATAAAACCGGTTATCCTCGAGGTAGGCCGACTCCGCAATGAATTCCACGAGTGTCTCAATGGCAGCCCCGTCGCTGCCTGCCACCGGTTCCACGGGTTGCATACTGCAGGCCGAGATCAGCAGGCACAGGGTGCTGATTGTCAGCAACCGCCATGTGGCGATACCCGACAGTTTGCCGGGCCGCGCCAATGGCGTATTGATAAACAGGTTGGTCAAGAGCCGCTATCCCGTGCGAACAGGCCTCAGGGAATTCCGTCCCAGGCCTTGCCGCTGCCTTCCTGCAGGGTGATGAAGGAGTCGATGCCGATGTCGTGCCAGATCTCGCGGGTCCCGTGCGGCCACACCACGCCAATCGCCTGCACATCGGCGCCGGCCCCCAGCCCGAAATGCACCCGGTCATCACTGGCACTCAGATAGCTGCCGTCGGTATGCGCCCGGCGCCAAAGCGGCGGTTTGCCTGCACGCAACAGCGCCAGCCGTGCGCCCAGGCCGGCACGATTGGAGCGCGTACCCTGCAACCGTACCGTCAACCAGTGATTGTCTCCGTCGATCGTATTGCGCAACAGGCGGGTCGGTCCGTTGTTGTTGGCCACCACGATATCGACATCACCGTCGTTGTCGAGATCGCCAAAGGCGGCGCCGCGACTGACCTCGACCAGCGCCAGTGCCGGTCCCGACTGTTCGGTTCTGTCGGTAAAACCCTCTGTGCCGTCATTGCGGATCAGCTGGTTGCGCTCCTGGTAGGGATACGGCTGACCGCGCAACGATTCCTCGATCCTGACCGCGCCGTTGGCGATAAACAGGTCGAGGTCGCTGTCGTTGTCGAAGTCTAGCCACGCCGCACCGAAACCGGTGTACGGCAGACTGATTCGTCCCAGCTTGTGCGCATCGGTTGCGTCGAGGAAATTGCCGGTACCGTCATTCACGTACAGCGTATTCGTCTCGCGGTCGAGGTGGGTCATGAACAGGTCCTCGTCACCATCGTTGTCGAAATCGCCGGCCGTGACGCCCATGCTGGCCTCCGCCTTGCCGTAGGCATTGATGGCAACCCCGGCCATCAATGCGGTGTTCTCGAAGCGGCCGTTGCCCTGGTTGATCCACAGCTGGTTGTCATCGCCGTCGTTGGCGACATAGATATCCTGCCAGCCATCGCCGTTGTAATCCGCGCAGGTCACGCCGAGTCCGGGTCCGAAGGCCACACCCAGCCCCGCCGCATCGCTGACATCGGTGAAACGGCCATTGCCGTCATTACGAAACAGCCGGTCGCGCACCGGCCGGTAGGACTGCGGGCCGCAATAATCAAGCGTGCCATCCCCGCCGGCGCACTGCTTGTTGCCCGCGACGGTAAAGTGCACGTAGTTGGCGACGAACAGGTCGAGGTCGCCATCGCGGTCGTAGTCAAGGAAGGCGGCACTGGTGCTCCAGCGCGGGTCATCGACGCCGGCCGCGGAGGTAACGTCGATGAAGCGGCCGTCACCCTGGTTGTGATAGAGGACGTTCGTGCCGAAGGCGGTGACGTAGAGATCGGTGTAGCCGTCGTTGTCAAAGTCACCGGTTGCGACACCCTGGGCATAGCCCGCATGTCCCAGCCCGGCAATGTCCGTCACATCGGTAAAGCGCAGCATTCCATCCGCTTGCAACTCGTTGCGGAACAGGCGGTCGCCGGTCGGCTGGCCGGCCGGCAGCGGGAACAGGGCCTGTGCGGGCGACTGGCCGGGATCGGGCATGCCTGCCTGTGGCAGGTACACGTCGAGGTCACCGTCGCGATCATAATCCAGCAGGGCGACGCCCGGACCGAACACCTCGGGCTGGTAGTAGGCGCCACTGGCACCGTTGAAATGCGTGAACACCAGTCCGCTGGCGGCAGCCACTTCGACAAACGGTTCGCCGTGCGACGGCGCCTGCACCGACTGCGTTGCGTTGTCTCCTTCACAACCGGCCAGCAAAACCATTACGACAGCCGATAGTGCCCAACCGCGCCAGATCAAAACTGCTTTCATTGAGTTTCCCGCCAATGTGTCATGGTCTGCGTGATTTCGTGCAGCATTCGCTCCTGTCCCTGTGCCGCGGCCTGCGTGCGTGCCTGCTCCAGCAGGGTCATGGCCCGCTCGTGCTCGCCGGCCTCCCGGTATACCTGTGCAATGCGCTGCAGGTACAGCGCCTGGTCACTGTCGCTGTGCTGCGCCACCCCGTCCAGGTGGGTCGTTGCCTCGGTGCGCCGGTCTGTGAGCATGAGCAGGCGTCCGAGCAGCAGGCCGGCCCGCCGATTGTTCGGATCGTTTTCGAGTGCCAGGCGGTAGTGCCGTTCGGCCCCGGCCTGTTGCTGTAATTCCTCCATTGCCTGCCCGAGCAGGGTGTGTGCGGCGCTGTGGTCCGGATGGGCAGCCAGCACCTTCTCGAACGCCGCGGCGGCATCCGCAAAGCGGCCCTGTTCGGCTAGCAGGGTGCCGTACTCGAGATTGGCCATGACGGCATGGGGCTCGATGGCCGTGACTGCCCGGTAATGCCGTTCCACACCGTCGGCATCGTTGAGGCGATGGTACAGTCTGATCAACTGGCTGTGGGCCTCGATTGACTGCGGTTCGACCCTGACGGCCTGTTCCAGTGCCAGCAGGGCTTCCCGCGGCTGTCCACTGGCCTGCAGGCGCTTCGCCCGGCGCACGTGCGCCGTTGCACTGATATCAAGCGCATCCAGCGACGCCAGCAGCGGATCGACGTGCGCCGGTGTCTGCTTCGGCTGTCGTCGATAGCGTTCCATGTGGGCCTGCGCCAGCTCAGTGTCGCCCCGGTTACGAAAGGCCAGCGCCAGTGCATAGTGTGCCGGCCCGAAATCCCTGTACAGTTCGACTGCACGGCGATTGTTGCCGATGGCACCCTCCGCGTCATCCAGGGCGGCCAGTACCTGTGCCAGTCTGTGATGCGCCCAGGCCGAGTCCGGTTCCTGTGCCAGCAGTTCCTCGAACAGTGTCTGTGCCTGTGCCAGTTCACCGGTCTTGAACAGGACTTCACCGAGCCGCAGCCGTGCCGGCGCATAATCCGGTTGCAGCCTGATGGCTGCACGCAGATTGGCAGTCGCCCCGGCATCGTCGCCCATCTGGGCCTGGGCAATACCCAGCAGGTAGGCCGTTTCATAGTCCCCGGGCTGCAGTTCCCGGGCCCGCTGGTAGCAGCGGATGGCCGGGGATTGCAGCTTGTAGGCATGCAATATCTTGCCCAGGCGGAGGTTGCGCCGGGCATCCTCCGGGGTCTCCAGCAGCTGTGCCCGGGCCGCCAGTATCTGCTGCCGGACCGGTTCGGCAAATTCCACGACCGTCAGCTCGGGGATATCCGGCAGGTCGGGGTCCCCCGGCCGAAGGCATCCGGTGATGGCGGCGATTGCCAGCAGGCCCGGCAGGGCCCGGATCATGTAGCGTTTTGTCTTTTGCATATCAATGGCGCAGGCTGGTTTTCACCTGCCAGTACGGAGCTTGCGGCTTTACCGGGGTATTTATGGAATACCGATCATATAGATAAAGCCGTGACAGTTTTAAGGCTGCCGTTCAATGCTGTGAACACTGCATGACCGGGATGAAAACCGGCTGGTTTGCGGTCCGCCAAATTGACGCAGATCAACGTATAAAGTATTGAAATCAGGCACTGTTCAGGTTAATACTATATTATAACAATTACGGATGATCACTACCTGATCCCTCCACCTCGATCAGGTGTTCCTGTTTTGTGCGCCAGCAGGACGATGCATTACGCGCCTGGATATTCCGGATGCAGATGCCAGTAATCCCCGAAGCGTTGAGGAGAATACACATTGTTAGAGACTGGCAGCAGTAACAACTACCGCAAGATCGATCCCTCGTCACTGGACATTGTCCGTACCCACCTCGCTACCCGGGTGGTCGGACAGCATGCGCTGGTCGACAATATGCTGATCTGCCTGGTGAGCGATGGGCACCTGCTGGTGGAAGGCATGCCAGGTCTGGCCAAGACCACGGCGGTCAAGGCGCTGGCCGAGTCTATCGAAGGCGATTACCACCGCATCCAGTTCACGCCCGACCTGTTGCCGTCCGACCTGATCGGCACGGATATCTACCGCCACGAGAAGGGCAGCTTCGAGTTTCGTGCCGGCCCCCTGTTTCACAACATACTGCTGGCCGACGAGGTCAACCGGGCGCCGGCCAAGGTGCAGTCGGCGCTGCTCGAGGCCATGGGCGAGCACCAGGTCACGGTCGGCCTGAAAACCTATACCCTGCCAAAACTGTTTATGGTGCTGGCCACGCAGAACCCGATTGAACAGGAAGGCACCTATAACCTGCCAGAGGCCCAGCTCGATCGCTTCCTGATGCATGTCTGGGTCGGGTATCCGAACCGTGAGGAAGAACTTGCCATCCTCGCGCTCGACAACGACCAGCAGCACACCGCACCGCAGCCGCCGTCCGATCTGTTGTCCCAGAAGGAGCTGTTCAGGATCCGTGAGGATGCATCCAACCTGTATCTGGACCCGCGGTTGAATGATTATATCGTGGATATCGTGCAGGCCAGCCGCAAACCCGAGGCCTATGACGAGAGCCTCAAGCGCTGGTGCCGCTTCGGCGCCTCACCCCGCGCCACCCTGGCGCTGGCGCGTTGCGCCCGGGCCCGGGCCTGGCTGGACGGTGATGATTTCGTTGCCCCGCAGCATATCCAGGCGGTGGCGCCGGATGTCATGCGGCATCGCATCCTGCTGACCTTCGAGGGCGAAGCCGAGGGTGTGACCACGGATGACTACATCAGTCGCCTGCTGGAGGTTGTGGCAGTTCCGTGATGAACGGGATACAACCCGCAGTCAACATCAGTCGTCGATGAGTCTTCACCCGCAGCTTGATGATCTGCTTGAACTGCGCCATCAGGCACACACCCTGGGCGTGGCAGCCCATCACCTGGTCAATTCCACCTTCACCGGTCTGTATGCCTCCGTGTTTCGCGGCACCGGGCTGGATTTCGATGAGGTGCGCGAATACCGTGAAGGCGACGATATCCGCAATATGGACTGGCTGGTAACGGCCCGAACCAACGTCCCGCATCTGAAGGTCTTTCGGGAAGAACGCCAGCGTAACGTGATCCTGTGTGTCGATACCGGGCCGCACATGAGCTTCGGTACCCGCGGCACCTTCAAATCCATCCAGGCCGCGCGTTGCGCAGCCCTGATCGGCTGGGCCGCCAACAAGCAGCACGACCGCGTCGGGGGCGTGCTGTTCGGCAACCCGGCTACCGGCATTCGCTATTATCGCGCCACCCCCGGCCGTCGCGGGCTGTGGCAGCTGCTGCGCGCCCTGACCGAACCGATCGAACAGGGTGATACGGATGAATCCCAGTTGATGTCGGCACTGCAGCACCTGGACAGCGGTGCGGCGACCGGTTCCTTGATATTCGTTATCGCGCCGCTCAACCAGGTTACCGCCGGTCTGGAGCGCATTCTCGGCAGTCTCAGACAACGCCACGATGTCGTGCTGCTGCCGGTGGATGACCCCGCCGACCATGAGCTGCCTGCCATGGGTCCGGTCATTTTCTCCAATGCCGCCGGCGAACTGCTGGAGGTGGATACCGACAATGAGGCCGGTCGGCAGGCATTTCGCGAGGACTGGGAGCAACGTCGCGAGGAATTGCAGCAGCTCACCTACCGCCTGGGGCTCGGCATGATCCCGGTCAGCACGTCGGATGAAATACACCGGACATTGATCGAAGGTCTGCGTCAATACGCGGAGAGGCGCTAGAGACGATGCAGGACGCCGACAATATATTACGCGATATCCATGACCTCGACGCCGTCCCCTGGTTGCCACTGGCGCCGGGCTGGTGGTGGGTCATCGGTATTATCGTGCTGGTGCTGTTGCTTGCCGGGATGCGTTATTTGATTCGCTACAGCGGCCTCATGCCCGGCTGGCGCGGTGATGCGCGCCGTCAGCTGCGGGATCTGAAAAAGGCATTACGCAAGGGCGATCCGCGCGATGTGGCCGGTCAGCTCTCGATCCTGCTGCGCCGCATAGCGATCGCACGCAGTGGCCGTGACCAGGCCGCCGGACTTGCGGGTGAAGCCTGGCTTGCCTGGCTCGAACAGGACGACAGGAACGGCTTCAAATGGTCGAAAGGCGCCGTGGTGCTGCTGCAAGCCCCGTATATGCCGCCGGAAATTGCAGTGAAACGCAATGAGGTCATGCGCCTGATAAGCGCCGCCATGCGCTGGGTCGATACCACGCCGGAGGTGGACACTGCGCCGGGTATGCAGTGGCTGAAAAAAATCCCGGTTCCCCGGTGGCTGGGAAAGATCCCGGTACCCCGGTGGCTGGCAAATATACCGGTACCCCGGTGGCTGAAAAAGATTCGTATACCGGGCACAAGCAGGGCGGGCGGGGCGACCCATGTTTAGTTTCGACTGGCCATGGGCAGCCGTACTGCTGCCGCTGCCATTACTGATTCGCTGGCTCTGGCCGCGCCCGCATGGCGCCACTGATGCCTACGCGCACGGCGACAATTCCACCTTGCTGCATCCGGCACTGGGTCGTTTGGCCTCGACGTTTGTTGCGGCACGTTCGCTCACGCATGCGGGCAGTCGCCTGCAGCTCGCTGTGCTGGCGCTGTTATGGGTGTTCCTGGTTATTGCCCTGATGCAGCCGCAATGGCTGGAGCCCTATACGGAAATCCGTACCGAAGGCTATGACCTGATGCTCGCCGTCGATACCTCGCGTTCCATGGAAGCGCTGGATTTTACCGTCCAGGGCCGGCAGGTTACGCGCATGGCGGTTATCAAGGGTGTGCTGGCGCGCTTCATCAAGGCGCGGGACGGTGATCGTATCGGTATTGTCGTATTCGGCAGTCAGGCCTTCGTGCTTTCGCCCATGACGCTCGACATGCAGGCCTTGCAAAGTCTGCTGGACGGCGTGGTCTCGCGCATGGCGGGTGATGGCACGGCCATTGGCGATGCCATCGGCCTCGGCGTGAAAAAACTGCGCGAGCGCCCGGAGGGCTCGCGCGTGCTCATACTGGTTACCGATGGTGAAAATACCGAGGGCAGCCTGCCCCCGATGCTGGCTGCAAAACTCGCCGCGCACGAGGGGATCCGTATCTACACGATTGGCGTGGGCAGCAAGGGTCTGGTGCCGTTTTACGAGGATGGCCGGCTGAAGCAGGTCGAGATGGAGATCGATGAGGACCTGCTGACCAATGTGGCGAAGGTCACCGGCGGGGCCTACTTCCGGGCAACGGACACCGGGGCGCTCGAGAAGATATACCGGCAGATCGATACGCTGGAGAAAACGCAGGCCGAATCCCGCACGGTCATGATTCCACGGCCACTGTATCGCTGGCCGCTTGGCCTGGCCCTGCTGCTGGTGTTCCTGCTGGGCATGTTCCCGGACGGAATTCCACGCGCATGGCTGACGAGGCATGCCGATGGCTGAGTTGCTGAACGCCTTTCATTTCAGCCAGCCGGCATGGTTGTGGGCCTTGCTGCTGTGCATTCCGGTGGCCATATGGCTGCTGTTCACGCGAAATCTTTCCAGGCGTAACGAGCGTCTGCGGCAATACGCAGACAGTCACCTGTTGCCGCACCTGCTGGGCCAGTCCGAAGCTTCTGTCACGAAACAATGGCGGCGATACGGGCAATGGGGATCTGTCTGGTTGCTCCTGGTGCTGGCCATGGCGGGACCGCGATGGGATTTCACCGATGTGCAGCTGTTCCGTCCCGGCACCAACCTGGTGGTGCTGTTCGACATCTCGCGTTCCATGGACGTGACCGACGTTCAGCCCACGCGACTGACGCGTGCACAGCAGGAACTGGCCGACCTGCTGGAGCAAAACCGGGGTATCCGTATCGGTGTCATCGGTTTTGCCTCGATTGCCCATGTCGTTGCCCCGGTCACCGAAGACATGAACAGCATACGCCGTGTATTGCCGGTACTCAGCAGCGATCTGGTGCAACTGCAGGGCAGTCGGCTGACGTTTGCACTTGACCGCGCGGGCGAACTGCTTGCCGGTCAGCCCGTGAACAGTGTCAATTCGCTGTTGATCATCACAGATGGTGACTTCGATGAACCGGACCTGACGCAGAAACTGCAAACTTATTCTGCAGCCGGCGTTCGCACGCATGTGCTCGGTATCGGTACAACCGAGGGAAAAACCGTGCCAGGCAAGAACGAATCCTGGATTCTCGGCAGGGACGGCAAGCCGGTAAGATCAGCCCTGAATGAGCCGCTACTCAAGTCGATGGCAGCCGCCGGTGGCGGCATCTACCAGCGCGCCGATTTCCGCCAGCGTGATACCGAGCGGATACTCGCGGAGGTCAAGGCGCAGGCGCTACCCGATGACGATGCCGATGAACGCACACGGGTCTGGAATGAACGCTTCTACTGGCTTGCAGGGATCGCTTCGCTGCTATTGCTGCCTCTGTTCCGGCGCACCATGCCGGCCCACCTGGTACGCAAATCATGACGCGCTGCATAGCGACGCGGATCGGGCTATTCCTCACCCTGTCTGTCCAGGTTGCGATGGTCGACGCGTCCTGGTTCAGGAATGCGGAGCAGGATGCAGCAAATCAATACCAGGCAGGCGAGTACGCTGAGGCTGCTGATGGCTTCAACGATACTTACCGGCGCGGGGTCGCACTCTACCGTGCGGGGCGTTACACCGAGGCCGGCGAGGCCTTCGAAAGTGTCGAGCGTGAGGATGTAAAGCCGGATGCGCTGTATAACCTGGGTAACAGCCGTTACAAGCGCAGTGACTACGAGGGTGCAGTTGATGCCTACCAGGCTGCGCTGGCACTGCGTCCGGATGACGAGGACACGCAACACAATCTCGGGCTGGTAAAGAGAATACTGGAGCAGTCCCTGACGGAAGAAGACCTGCAGCAGGAAGAACAGCCGGAGGAAGAGGAACAGCAAGAGGAAGAAGAACAGCAGGAGGAAGAAGAACAGCAGGAGGAGGAACAGCAGGAATCGGAAGAATCATCGGAGCAGGAGCAGGAGTCGGAAGAATCCTCGGGCGAGGAAGAGCAGGAATCCGAAGAATCCTCGGGCGAGCAGGAGCAGGAGTCCGAAGAATCCTCCGGCGAGCAGGAGCAGGAGTCGGAGGAGTCCTCGGGGGAGCAGGAGCAGGAATCGGAGGAATCCTCGGGCGAGCAGGAGCAGGAATCGGAAGAATCCTCGGGCGAGCAGGAGCAGGAATCCGAGCAGTCATCCGGTGACCAGGAGCAGGAATCCGAAGAATCCTCCGGGGAGCAGGAGCAGGAGTCGGAGGAGTCCTCGGGCGAGCAGGAACAGGAATCGGAGGAATCCTCCGGCGAGCAGGAGCAGGATGCGGATCAGGCTGGCAGCCAGCAACAGGATGCCGAGGAGTCGGCCGGTGAAGAACAGGACGAAAGCCAGGAAGCCGCTGGCGAGGAGCAGGAGGACAGCCAGGAATCCGAGGGTGATCAGGAGGATAGCAGTTCCGAGGAAGCGGCCGGCGAAGAGCAGCCGGACAGCCAGGAGGCTGGAGGTGATGAGCAGGATGATCAGGATGCCTCGGAAGGTGCCCCGGAGCAGGAATCCCGGGACGGGGAGCAGGGCGAGGAAGAGACTGAATCACCTGATAATCAGCAAGATATGGGTGACCTGGACGAGCAATCAGCTCAAAATGATGATAATCTCGATATAGATGATACTAATGAGGGCGCCGATCAGGGCGATACCGAAGAGACTCCCGGAGGAGAGGAAGAACAGGATACGCCGGAGGCCGGCACCGCATCAGCCGACTCGGATGGCCTGCCCAGCGATATATCGGAAGAAGACACGGCGGCCAGCCAGGCGGTCGATCGTTTCGACCAGATGGAGGCCGGGCTGGGTGAAATCGACCCGGATGCATCCGAGCCCGGCTTGCCGGACGAGGAGGCGCTGCCGGGTACCGGTGTATCAATGGCCGTGATGGAACAATGGCTGGAACAGATCGAAGGTGATCCGGCCTACCTGTTGCTGAACCAGTTCAGGATAGAGGAGCAGCAGGCGCTGTACCGCAATCGCCGCCGGCTGCTGGAAACGCGGCCATGGTGACGATCGACACCCGGACCTGAGTGGTCGAAGTCTGTATTACAGTAACAACGAGGGGGCAATCACTTGAGTCGATTCAACACGTCAAGCCCGTACATTATCTGCCTTCTGGCAAGTTTCCTGACCGCGCAAGCCCATGCAATGGGTTTTTCTGCCGGCAACAACAAGCCATTGAATGGCAACAGCCAGTCATTCAGAAATGACCCTGGCATTACCACCAACCGTCCCTGGGGTAATATCGCGGCCACCAAGCCTGCACCACAATATCAACCGCCACCGCCACCACCGCAAGGCAATTACTATCCGGGCGCCGCACCCGACACCGGCTGGGCTGCAACGCAACCAGCCAGTTACGCTACCGGAATGTCCGGTCAGCCAAAGGTCGAGATTGAGGTAGAGGGCTCGGTGTTCTACGAGCAGCAGAATATTATCTACACGGCGCGCGTTGTAAGCAGCGGCAACCTCAAGACACTGGGTGCGGAGCTGCCGCGCATCGAAGGCGCCGTGCTGGAGCAGATTGACGGCCCTGTAGTCAGCGCACGAAAAAACGGACCAAACAAACAGCAGCAAATCGTCAACACTTTCCGTTACAAACTGATGCCGCTGAGATCAGGCGAGATCGTTATTCCGGCAATTCGCTTTTACGGCACACCTGCGAACAGCCGGCAGCAGCGCACAGGCCCGGGCATGCCGGCTGCATCGTCCGCCCGCAGTTTTAATATCGCCGCCAGTTCTGACCTGACACTGGAGATTCGACCGGCCGATGCCGCTGTCAATCCCTGGCTGCCATTGCATGATCTGAAAATGCATGCCAATTTACCGCAAAGCGGGCCGGTCAAGGCCGGCGAGCCTGTCACCCTGGAGCTGGAGCTGGTGGCAACAGGCGCACTCGGCAACCAGCTCCCGTCGCTGGCCGGACAGCTTGAAAGCACGCAATACAGGATCTACCGTGACTCAACCACGCTCACAAACGGCATAACTGCGCGTGGTAACAAACTCACCGGCAGTCGCAAGGAAACCTACACGATCATTCCGCTTGAAGACGGCTGGGTTCGTCTCCCCGAGGTTACCGTTGCGTGGTGGGATGTCGATTCGCATTCTGCCAAACTCGTGGAACTGCCATTCGCACATGCAGCCAGCGCTGGCGGCAAGGGACAGACGACAGGGCAGGCTGCCGGTAAATATTCCCTGTCCCAGATGCTGTTCTGGGCCCCGCTGGTTATCGTACTTTCCCTGATTGCAGGCTACTGGCTGGGTGCCTGGCAGGGAACCCGCAGGCTGCTGTCGTCTGCTGCTGCACGGCTCTCGTCGCTGGGACAGCGAGTGGCGGAGCATGCCGGTCGTGCCGGAATCCGCCTGTCTCCGTCGGTTCACCTGCAGCGTTTGCGCATGGGGTTTGTCATGCTGATGCCCAGGTCAATCAAGCTCTGGATGTGTACGCGTTGCCAGTCCGGCGTGGACGACCCGAAGGCCTGGTGTGTACAGTTCAGGTCGCGCGTATGCCGGCACCTCAATATCAGCGAGAATGCACCGCTTTCGCAGATTACCGAGAAAATCATCGAGGTAAGCCCGCAGGCCGAACCCGCCAAACTGCGCGCCCTGACTCGCTCTATGGATAATGCCATCTATGGTGGTAGTGAGCTGGACTTCCCGGCATGGCAACAGGATCTCACGCAACAACTGCGTCCCCGCCTGTTACGCCGACGTCGCTCGGTTGTCCGGCGCAGAAGGGCCGTGCTGCCTGTACTGAACCCGCGTGCAATGTAAATACTTCCGGCGGCAAGGCTTTTTTCGTAGCCGCCGACAACAGGGCTGACCGGTTCCCGAAGCCCTCGTCGATAGTTGCGAATACACGCCGGAGTTTTATCATTCCTGCGCAATGACGGGGCAGGGAATCCGGGTATCTTATTGTGCTGTAACCCGCACGCCGTCTTCAATGCGGTCATCCGGATGCAGAATCACCCATGCGCCTTCTGCGAGGCCGTCCAGCACTTCGGTGATCAGGCCGTTATCTTGCCCCGTGGAAACCGGGGTGAGGCGTGCCTTGCCGGCGTCGATCACGAATACCGCCCAGCTGCCATCCTGCCGGAACAGGGCGCTGGTGGGGATCTGCAGCACATCTTCAGCTTCCCAGAGAATGAAGTGTGCCTCGACCCGGTAACCATCACCCAGTTGTTCCCAGTGCTTGCGCGGCGAAACCAGATCGGCGATGACCCAGACGCGCTGTTCCTCCACGCCCAGCGCCGAGATATGCGTGAAGCCGGTGGGCTCGACCGTCCGCACCACGGCATCCAGCGACCGCGGGCCACCCCAGCGTAACAGCTGTACGCGGGTACCCGGCCGGATCCGCACGGCATCCGCCGACAGGACATCCACCGCTACCTCCAGCGCTGCCGGGTCGCCGATTTCCAGCAGCGGTTCGCCCGTCACCAGCACGCCCTCGCTCTTGTGATGAATCTGCAACACCCGGCTGTTGATCGGTGCCTTGATGGCAACCGTTTCGGTTGCCGCCTCGCCGTTGCCGGCGATCGAGAACTGCAGTGCCGTCTCCGCGGCTTCCAGTTCATGGCGTGCAACTTCCACCGCAAAACCTGCCGAGCGAAGTTCCGCAGCCGCCTCCCGGGAATGCGTGGCGGCCTGTTCCACGACCTCGCGCGAGACCAGGTTCTTTTCCTGTAACTGCTGCTTGCGTG
>JABDRC010000028.1 GCA_013041945.1 Halobacteria archaeon | reverse complement strand
GTACAGGAACTGTCCGCCTGCCGACATGGCCACAGGGCGGACCTGGCCTGATTCAAAGGCATAGAATGATTTGGCGAATGCCGGCATCGAAACGATGCATAACAGGAGATATAACAGGCACGCAACGCTCAGTCTAACCCTCAGCATGTTAGACATAGTCATTACCCCCTCTATCCGTTTTTTTCTTTGATTTGGATCATGAATATACGACAACCCGATTTCTATTTCCAGCTGGCTTCTATGCTGTTGAAAAGCTGCTGAATTATCATTGAATGTCATGTGGACCTGTTGTTGCGTGTTATTTCGCAAGCGGGGGTGTTATGTCATAAACAGGCTGGTAGGCCCTGTGCGTTGTCCTGCCGGTAGTTCCGAGAAATATCCAGCCATCATTGCGAATGGTCACGCCGGTGAGCTCATTCGGCAGAGGTATACTGGCTCTCAGCAGTGTTTCGCTGATGATGCCGTAGCTCGGATGCATGACCAGTAACGCCAGCTTACCGTCAGACACTCGACGGGCACCGACCGCGAAGCGGTTGCCGCGCCCTGCTCCAGGAAGAGATTCTGCCACGTAATCCAGGCTCTGGAACGCCCATTCAGCAGTCGGACCTGTATCACGCACAATGCCAACGTAGTTGAGTTCCGGGTCATCGCTGTGCTTCCCGCCCGGCATAATAAAGCCATGGTCCGTGACCGCAGGTTCGTGCGCACCGGTGAATCCAAGCGGAAAATTCCAGGCGGTCCCGCCACTATTGGTGTCAATGGCGGACAACAGCCCTGCCTCGTCCTGTACATAGATGCGTGCATGATCTGCCGACAGCACCGGAGAGGTCACGTTGCCGGTAAACTCGGCACTGGTCCACAAGGGCACCAGGTCTATGGAAGGTGACGTCGTGTACTCAAATGCCTGAATGACGCCGTTGCCAGTCTCGGTAGTTAATGTCTGATAGACGCGTGAAGCATGGAAATCAGTCGCCGGAGCATCGATGTAGGAGCAGCCCGAGAGTGGACCAGCAGCCAGGCACGACATCGAATCCGGATAGACCCTGCCTGGAGTCAAATCTTTTTCGAACAGGATGATGCCATTGTTCGGATCCGCAATCTGCACCCAGCCATTCCATGGAAAAAATACAATATTGCCGTCGGGCGCGAATTGCAGCGAGCGGGGCAGACCCCTGATGGGCGTATCCCAGAGTTTGATACCCGCATTGTTGAATTTATTCAGATGAGTTTGGCTGGCAAGATAGATGTTGCCCTGTTCATCGATCAGATTCTGAGTACCGACAATACTGGTGCCAACATCAATCTGGTCAAGATGCCATGTTTCCGCACCTGACATCGGATCAAGCGCGATGAACCGCTCTGGTGGCGGCGCGGCCTGACCAAGCTCCAGTATTGACGCATACAGGTTGCCTTCGGGACCCAGGGTTTGCCGCATACCCTGTCGGTTCACCCTCAATGTCCAGCTGGTGTGCTCTTGATAATCTTCAGCAATCGCAAACGGTGTGCAGTTGCAGTTCTTGTTGTCGCGGAACATCGCAGCCCATGAGCCGCCATAGCCCGGGTAGTCGTAGCCCAGGTCCGGTCCCAGGCCGGTGGCAGCACGCCGCAACAGCTTGTTACCGGTTATTTCATCCTTTTCCGTGTAGTAGACCACCGGACCCTCAGCCGTAGTGTACATCTCGGGCTCAGAGCGTTGCGCTACGGTGGCAGGATCGTCTACCCGGCGAAAAAATGGCGCTGCAGGGTCAATGCCGGCAATCCAGATTTCGCTCGGGCCTGCGGGCTGGAATTTGAACTGTGCTGTGCCCAGCTCTTCTGCTGCGACGACGACAATGTAAGACTTGCCGTTGACGGTAAAAGCTTCAGGGGAGCTTACATACTGCTTATCCGTGGGTAGATGTACTGTGTAGTAGAGCGTCCACAAATGCGCATCCGCCTGGCGGAAGATCGCAACTTTACGCGCATCGAGCATGACGCTAAACAATGGTTCGTTGAACTCGGGCGCCCACCAGCCGAAACCATTGAGCTTTTTTCTATTACCACGCGTGACCACGTGCGTTATGCCGTCGTTAATATCGGTCATCCCCACCTGGACCGTACCATTATCGATAACCATGGTTAAGATGCTGTCCGTGCCTTCCAGCCAACGTCCACCCTGCGCCATCTGGCCTTCGATAGTACCCTCACTGGCCTGGTCCTCGATGTTGCGCCAGCCCACCAGGTCGACGCCGTTAGCCGTGTAATTATAGGCGATTCGCATGGGGCCATTGTGCGAAGGATGCGTACCTTCCGGCCGCCAGCGCTCGAGCGGTCTGACTAGCCTGTCTGCCATCCACGCACCATCGATGTCCTGGCGCGCGCGTGCCAATCCGATGGTACCTAGCAGGTTCCTGGTGTAGGCAATCAACGGAGTTCCGGAACTGTAGCCCCACTCGGGGCCGTTGCCTGTTATCAGACCGTTGGTAAGGCCTGTGTCCAGCAGTGTTCCTTTGCCATCCGCAGGATAGACATCTCCGTTGACCGGATCAATTTTAGACAGCCACATGTTGCCGCTACCGTCCTGCCATACCATGTGGTTGCCGATAACATCGAACTCCGGGTCCAGTATAGAGGAAGACGGATCCGAGATAACATCATCGACCGCTACGAAGTCAGCTGTTGCGGCGCCGCTCAGTATCATAACCACGGCCATTGCGGCCATTAAGCTGATCATTTTCTTTGGCATGTACCTGTTACCTGCTTCGGCGAGCGTCGCCGTATTTAAACAGTGGGGAAACTGACCAGATTCGGCATTTACGCGGTAGAGCGGCGTTAAATCCGACAGGCCCCTGTTACCTGATTCGGTGTGTATGACCTGCACACGCCGGAGT
>JABDRC010000026.1 GCA_013041945.1 Halobacteria archaeon | reverse complement strand
GCCGCATGGCGGGTGCCATGCGCATCGGCGAGTTCTGCTGGATCGTGGAGCTGGTCTTCACCCGGCTCACCGATGGCGTCATTCAGCAGAGTGCCGGCATGTTCAGGTTCATGGGCAGGGTGCCGGAAGTGCTGTCCCAGCTGCTGGACCAGATCCGCACCGGTCGCGCGCCAGAAGCTGATGTGCAGGAGATGATGGAGCAGGCTGCACAGCTTGCCAATGGCGGTCAGGTGGTCGTGTCGTCTGCGGTACCGCAGGATGCAGCCGGGGCTGAGGCAGCTACCCATGACATGCACGGGGAAGGGCCGTCCCTCGCAGGGGAAACCGCGGGTCCGGCGGAAGCAGCGCCCGGCATCGAACAGCTGCCGGTTGTCGTTGCAGAGAATTTCCCGGTGCTGGGCGATGACGCCGATCAGGAGATTGTCGATATCTTCCTGGAAGAGGCGACAGACGAGTTTAACAAGATTTCGGTATCCATACCGGCGTGGATTACGCAGCCTGAAAACAGGGATCTCATTGCCGAGTTGCAGCGCAGTTTTCATACCATGAAGGGCAGCGGTCGCATGGCGGGTGCCATGCGCATCGGCGAGTTCTGCTGGATCGTGGAGCTGGTCTTCACCCGGCTGACCGACGGCGTCATTCAGCAGAGTGCGAGCATGTTCAGGTTCATGGGCAGGGTGCCGGAGGTGCTGTCGCAGATGCTGGACCAGATTCGCACCGGTCAGGCGCCAGCTGTGGATGTGCAGGAGATGATGGAACAGGCTGCACAGCTTGCCAATGGCGGTCAGGTGGTCGTGTCGTCTGCGGTACCACAGGATGCAGCCGGGGCTGAGGCTTCCATCCATGACGTGGACGATGATGAAACGTCACTGACCGAGATCTTCACCAACGAATGTCGTGAACATCTGCAGGCACTGGACGAATGGGTGGAGTTGTTCGAAGCGCCGGGACATGTAAGCGATTCCCTGTATCGCGCGCTGCACACCCTGTCCGGAATTTCAGAATCCGCCGAGATGACGGCCATCAGCCGCCTGGCGGACGGCCTGTATACATGGTTCGGTGCGCTTTACGAAGAGCAAAAAGCAGTCGGCCCCATCGGCTGCGAAGTACTGCGCGACTGCGCAATGGAAATCACGCGCATGGTCGATGCACTGCCCGGAACACTCAGCAATGAAGCGGTGCTTGATGTGCTCTGTACCCGGATCGGGGCATTACCGCCGGTGGAGCACCAGCCTCCGGCCGTGGTCATATCGCCTGTCGGTTTCCCGGACGCGGCCCCGGCGGAGGAAACGGTTGCCGAAGAATTGGTGTTTACTGATGACAAGATTGCCGGGGTGGACGAGGCGGAGGCGCTCCCGGAGCCGCTTGCTGATGAAGGCTCGCCGGAGGAGTACATTGCCGAGTTACCCGCTGAATTGTTGGATGGGTTGGGGCATGTGGAAGACGCAGGCCCCGGGGATGCCGGTGAAACTGTCTGCGTGAGTGATGCTGCAGCTGCGGACGATGAAACGCAGGTTGACACCCCGGCCGAAACACTCGAAGAACCGGCTGCGCCGGTGGAAGCGGCCACCGGGTCGCAGCATGATGTCTATACAGATGTTGACCCGGCGCTGTTCGAAATATTCGTCGAGGAAGCGACCGAGATAATGGATGCCAGTGAAGCCACACTGCGTGCCTGGTCCGACGAGCCCGGCAATCACGACCTGATGGCTGAATTCCAGCGTCAACTGCACACCCTGAAGGGCAGTGCACGCATGGTGGACCTGATGCCCATCGGCGACCTGAGTCATGCCGTGGAATCGGTCATGACGGAAATTGCCGAGAACAGGGTGCAGTCCAAACCGGAACTGTTCGGTATGCTCGCCGACTCACATGATCGCCTGGCGGATATGCTGGACCAGGTCAAGAACCATCAACCCGTTACGCCCGCGACCGGGCTAGAGGCGGGGCTGCAGGCCATTATCAGTGATGGCGAGGTAGCCGGGACAACCACCGGGCCGGCAACGGCGACCGTATCCGGGGACGCGCCGGAGGCCGGGGGAGCAACGCCTGCCGTTGTCGAGGACGATGATTCCCGGCTTGTCGACGAACAGCCTGAAGGGCAAACCGTTGCCGAAGAGGGTGGCATCACGACAGAACCGGTAACGGCAGTCGGGGAGCCCGCGCATGCCGATGAGGAGCCTGCAGGCGAAGCCATTGCCGACGAGCCCGTGGCCCTGCCGGAAGCTGAGGTACAGGACGAGGAGCCGGTGCCGCCGGCTCCGGTGCGACCGCGAGGACGAAATGTTTCGCCGCCACGCCTGGTGATCGATCGTGACCAGCAGACCAAGGTGCGCGGCGAGCAGGTCAAGGTCCAGTCGGAAACGCTGGACAATATGGTCAACCATGCCGGTGAGATCAACATCTTCCGCGCCCGCATGGAGAAGCAGATCAGCGACTACCGCTTCAACCTCGCCGAGCTCGATCAGACTATCAGCCGTCTGCGTGACCAGTTACGCAAGCTTGAGATGGAGACCGAGGCGCAGATCCTGTATCGCCATGAACAGGAGTCCGACGTGCGAAACCAGGACTTCGACCCGCTGGAGATGGACCGCTATTCCAACCTGCAGCAGCTGTCGCGCTCGCTGATGGAGAGTATCAGTGACTTGCGCAGTCTCCAGGAACTGATGGAGAGCACGACGCGTGATTCCGAGACACTGCTGCTGCAGCAATCACGCGTCAGCACCGAATTGCAGGAAAACCTGATTCGCACGCGAATGATTCCGTTCGTCAGTCTGTCACCCCGTTTGCGCAGGATTGCACGCCAGTCCGCCCGCCAGCTCGACAAGAAGGTTGAAGTGAACCTGCTTGGCGAAGACGGTGAAATGGACCGCGCTGTACTGGAGCGCATCGTTGCACCGCTTGAACACATGCTGAGAAACTCGGTTGCACACGGTATCGAACTCCCGCGCGTTCGCAAGGAGTCAGGCAAGCCGGTTAGCGGCAGGATCGATATCGGGTTCGAGCGGGATGGCGGGGAGATCGTGCTGCGGATCGCCGACGATGGTGCAGGCATGAATATCGATGCCATCCGTTCCCGTGCCATCGAGCGCGAACTGATCCCAAAGGGCTCGGACCTGCCGGACGATGACGTGATCCAGTTCGTGCTGCAAACCGGATTCAGTACTGCCAGTGAAGTCACGCAGATATCCGGGCGCGGTGTAGGGCTGGACGTGGTGAACAGCGAGGTCAAGCAGCTCGGTGGTTCACTGCATATCGAGTCCGAAGCCGGCAAGGGCACAATATTCACCGTGCGCCTGCCGTATACGCTGGCCATCAACCAGGGCATGCTGGTAAGTGCCGGCGACGAAACCTTCTGTGTTCCCCTCGCGAGTGTCGAGGGCGTGGTGCGCTTCTATCCCGAGGAAATCAGGGAGTGCTACAGTGACGGACACCAGTTGTTCGAATACGGTGGTAACGAGTACCGCCTCAAGCATCTCGGCAGCCTGCTGGAAACGGGCGGCATGTCATTGCCGGGAGAACGTGAACAGGTGCCGGTACTGCTGATTCGTGCAGGCGAAAAGCGCATCGGCTTCCACGTCGAGTCGTTGCAGGGTATCCGTGAGGTCGTCATCAAGCCCGTCGGTCCGCAACTCAGCCTGGTGGACAGTATCTCGGGTGCGACCATCCTCGGCGACGGGCGCGTCGTCATGATACTGGACATGGTTGCCGTATCCCGCCGTGAGACAAGCGTGCAGGCCGCGGCAGGTACTGCAAGGTCCGCACAGCGTGATAGTAAACTGGTCGTAATGGTGGTCGATGACTCGATTACCGTGCGCAAGGTAACTACCCGCCTGCTGGAGCGCAACGGCTACAAGGTTGTGACAGCCAAGGATGGTGTGGACGCCATGGGCATGCTGCAGGAGAGTGTGCCCGACATCATGTTGCTGGATATCGAGATGCCGCGCATGGATGGTTTCGAACTGGCGACGCACATGCGCAATGATGACACTCTAAGGCATGTACCGATCATCATGATTACATCGCGTACCGGCGACAAGCATCGTGAGCGCGCGAGACAGATAGGTGTTCAGCATTACCTGGGCAAACCCTACCAGGAAACGGACCTGCTCGATTCGATTCATGAAATTATAGGTGTTACGCAGGCGGTCTCCGCGACCTGAGCGGGCAGCGCAACAGAGAGGGTCGGAAAGTGGAAGCAAGCAAGGAAAAGATTCGCAGTTTATGGGTCCCTCTCAGGGGAATGAACCTGCTGTTGCCGAATATGGCGGTTGCCGAGATCAGCAGTTACCGTGTTCCCGAGGCATTGCCGGATATGCCCGAGTGGTTACTCGGCACGGTTAAATGGGATGGTGTGGAAATCGCGGTAATTTCCCTGGAGGCGCTGTGCGGAATCAGGGTGCCGTCGAACCCGGTGTTCTCGCGCCTGATGATCGTCAATTCCGTGCGGCGTGAAAGCAAGGTGAAGAACTATGCTATCGTCACGGCCGGTTTGCCGGGCCTGATCCAGTTCGGCCATGACACGCCGGATGAATACTCGGACTTCGAGGAAGAAGGTCTGCAGTGCATGGTGCGCATCGGCAACGAAGAGGCCATTATTCCGGACCTGGACCATCTGCAGGGTATGCTCGAGGATCAGCTGGACCAGGCCGCCTGATTTATTCGGGGCGCAAGAATCAGGAGCAGGGCGCACTGCGTGCACGAATAATTCCGGTAATAAACCATTCACGGATACGATCCGCTCCTGCCCAGGGTGATACAGTTGCGCCTGCGTAACGATCCGTCAACCTAGCGAAAATCACCCCACAGGGTCTGTATCCCTGACAGCGCCGCCAGTGCAGCTGTCTCCGTTCTCAGTATTCTTGCACCCAGCCGCAGGCCGATAAAGCCCGCCGCGGTGGCGAGTGCGCGCTCGTCGACATTCATGCCGCCTTCCGGTCCGACCAGCAGCGTGACGCTACCGGCCGGCCTTTCCAGTTCGGCGAGTACCCGGGGACTGTCCGGCTGTAACATGAGCCGCATACTGTCACCGGTATCACCGGCCAGCCAGTCCGGGCAGGGTGCCGGCGGCAGCAGCGTCGGCAGGGTTGCCCGTCCACATTGTTCGCAGGCACTGGCGATCACACCGCGCCAGTGCTGAATACGCTTCTCCAGCCGCTCGCCGCGCACATGTGCCTGGCTGCGCTGCATCCACAGCGGATGTACTTCGCCGATGCCGAGTTCCACAGCCTTTTGCAGTATCAGGTCCATGCGATCGTTGCGGGCAATGCCCTGCACCAGGCGGATGAGCAGGCCCGGTTCCGGTACTGTCTCGAGCGGGTTGCCGATGTCCAGTGTGATCTCGGAACGACCGGCGCGTATGAACGTGGCGGAATATTCCTTCCCGTCACCATTGAATATGCGCAGCCCGGCGCCGGCACGCAGGCGCAGTACCTGTGTGACATGGCGAGCTGTCTGACCGGTGACGGTAACAGTGTTGCCGCTTGCCAGGTCCTGTGGGGTATACACGCGCGGGATTCGCATTGGTCCGCTCAACCGGTTGTTGCAAGATTGATTCCATCCCGTGCAACTTCCGCCAGTGTTCTGATTTCGTCGGGCGTTATGACATAGGGTGGCATGAAGTAGACGACATTGCCGAGCGGGCGCAGCAGTGCGCCGTGCTGCAGGGCATGCTGGTAGACTTTCAGGCCGCGTCGTTCCTGCCATGGCCATGGTTCGTGTGTTGTCCTGTCGCGGACCATTTCGATCGCCAGGATCATGCCGGTCTGCCGGATCTCGGCAACATGCGGATGATCGGCCAGTTCGGCGGTGGCAGTCTGCATGGCCCGGGCAAGTGTAACGTTGTTGCCGATGACATCATCGTCGTTGAATATGTCCAGCGTTGCCAGTGCTGCCTGGCAGCCCAGCGGATTGCCGGTATAGCTGTGCGAATGCAGGAAGGCGGTCAGGTTTTCATAGTCGTCATAGAAGCAGTCGTAAATACTGTTGCGCGTAACCACGACGGACAGCGGGAGGTAGCCGCCGGTCAGTCCCTTGGACAGGCACAGGAAGTCGGGTGTGATCCCCGCCTGTTCACAGGCGAACAGGGTGCCGGTGCGACCGAAGCCGACGGCGATTTCATCGGCGATCAGGTGTACGCCATAGCGATCACAGGCGCTGCGCAGTCGTTCCAGGTAAACCGGATGATACATGCGCATGTTACCTGCGCACTGCACCAGCGGTTCGACGATGACTGCGCAGATTTCGTCCGCCTGCCGGCGCAGAATTTTTTCCATGTGTTCAAACTGCCGCAGGCTGTATTCACGCCAGCTTTCGCCGGCCTCGCGCAGGTAGCAGTCAGGCGATGGTGCAGTGATGGTCTCCAGTAACAGCGGCTTATAGGTTTTCCTGTACAGTTCCACATTGCCGACGGAGAGTGCACCGAGTGTTTCACCGTGATAACTGTTTTCCAGCGTGACGAATTTCGTTTTGCCGGTTTTGCCCTGGTTCAGCCAGGCGTGGAAGCTCATTTTCAGTGCAACCTCGACGGCCGATGAACCGTTATCGGCATAGAAACAGCGGTCCAGGCCGGGTGGGGTGATTTCCACCAGGCGCTCGGACAGCTCGATGACAGGTTCATGGGAAAAGCCGGCCAGCAGCACATGCTCCAGCTTCTCAAGCTGTTGTACCAGTGCGGCGTTGATGCGCGGGTTGGCGTGGCCGAACAGGTTGACCCACCAGGAGCTGATCGCATCGAGATAGCGATTTCCCTCGAAATCCTCGAGCCACACACCCTTGCCGGACCTGATCGGGATGATCGGCAGCCATTCGTGGTCCTTCATCTGCGTGCACGGATGCCACAGGACAGAGAGGTCGCGTTTGGATAATTCTGCATTGGACATGGGAGCAATTTACCAGAAAATCATCTTGCGCAGAGCCGCCAAGAACAACAAATCAAAAAACTTGCCACAGAGAACACAGAGCACACAGAGAACATTATTATTAAAACAGACCGGATTTCCTGATAGTTACGCTGTTTATCAAGTTATATTGCAATTGTTTGCGCCGCGATTATATGCTTCTCACAATTAAAGCATACAGAATATATTATTTACTCCAGGTTTGGAGTATCCGCACAGATCTGATTATTGTTCAGGGCTGGATTCCCGCCGGAGCCTGTCCCCGCGAAGGCGGGGGCGGGAATGACAAGATATTTACGTCAGGGCAATAGTATTTCTCTGTGTTCTCTGTGTTCTCTGTGTTCTCTGTGGCAAGTTTTTGTATTGTTGTTCTTTGCGGCTTGGCGGCTTTGCGCGAGAAGGTGTTACAAGTCAGACAGACCCAGATTGTTCCAGATCGCCAGCGCGGGCGCCGAGCGGTTCAGGGTGTAGAAGTGCAGACCCGGTGCGCCGTGTTGCAGCAGTCTTTCACACAGGCCGGTGACGACTTCTTCGCCGAAGGCGCGAATCGAGTCGATGTCTTCGCCGTAGATCTCCAGCGGCTTGCGGATCCAGCGGGGAATTTCGGCGCCGCAGGCATCGGAGAAGCGTGCCAGCTGGAAATAGTTGGTAATCGGCATGATGCCGGGGACGATCGGAATGTCGATGCCGTTCTTCCCGCAACGCTCGATAAAGCGGAAATAGGCATCCGCATTGTAGAAATACTGCGTGATTGCACTGTTTGCGCCGGCCTCGACCTTGCGCCTGAAATTGGCCAGATCCCGGTCAGGGCTGGTCGCCTGTGGATGGTACTCAGGATAGGCGGCCACCTCGATATGGAAATGATCGCCGGTGGTTTCGCGGATAAAGGCGACCAGTTCGTTGGCATAGCGGAACTCACCCGCCTCGACCATGCCCGAAGGCATGTCGCCGCGCAGCGCCACGATGTGGCTGATGTCACGCTCCCGGTAATGAGTCAGCATCTCGCTGATGTTCTCACGGGTAGAGCTGATGCACGAAATGTGCGGCGCGGTTTCTATACCTGACTTTGTCTGAATATCGAAGACGGTTTCGGCCGTGCGGTCGCGCGTCGAACCGCCGGCACCGAAGGTCACCGAAAAGAACCGGGGTTCTACCTTGGCGAGCTCGGCCTGTGTTGCGCGCAGTTTTTCGATGCCCTCCGCTGTCTTGGGCGGGAAGAACTCGAAACTGAAAATTCCATTCTTGGAATTCATGATGTTTACACAAGTGGTGAGTGGCAAGTGGCAAGTGGCAAGTAATGGATCACTCGTTACTCGCTACTTGCCACTTTCTACTAGTATCTGTAGTAATCCGGCTTGTAGGGACCGTCGACCGGTACGCCGATATAATCCGCTTGCTCCTGTGACAGTTTCGTAAGGTTGGCGCCGATCTTGCCAAGGTGCAGGCGTGCGACTTCCTCGTCGAGCTTCTTCGGCAGCGTGTAGACCTCGTTGCCGTAGCTGTCGCCGTTGTTCCAGAGCTCTATCTGCGCAAGCGTCTGGTTGGTGAAGCTGTTCGACATGACGAAACTCGGGTGCCCGGTGGCGCAGCCCAGATTGACCAGCCGGCCCTCGGCCAGCAGGATGATGCGGTTGCCCCCCGGCAGAATGATGTGATCGACCTGGGGTTTGATGTTTTCCCATTCGTACTGCTTCATGCTGGCGATATCGATCTCGTTATCGAAATGCCCGATATTGCAGACGATGGCCTGATCCTGCATTTTTACCATATGGTCATGCGTGATGACATTGTAGTTGCCGGTTGCCGTGACGAAGATGTTTGCCTTGTCGGCGACCTCGTCCATGCTGACGACACGATAGCCTTCCATTGCGGCCTGCAGCGCACAGATAGGATCGATCTCCGTGACCCATACGGTGCAGCCCAGTCCCTTCAGTGATTGCGCACAGCCCTTGCCGACATCCCCGTAACCGATAACAACGGCGATCTTGCCGGCGATCATGACATCGGTCGCACGCTTGATGCCGTCGACCAGTGATTCGCGGCAACCGTACAGGTTGTCGAACTTACTCTTGGTGACCGAGTCATTGACGTTGATGGCCGGGAACGGCAGTTCGCCGCTCTCCTGCATCTGGTAGAGGCGGTGCACGCCGGTAGTGGTTTCCTCGGTGACGCCCTGGATGTTCTTCAGGATGTTCGAGTACCAGCCGGGCTTCTCCGCCAGGCGCTGTTTGATGCTGTTGAACAGCGCCACTTCTTCCTCGCTGCCCGGATTTTCGAGTACGGACGGGTCCTTCTCGGCCTTCGAGCCAAGCATGACCAGCATGGTGGCATCGCCGCCGTCATCGAGGATCATGTTCGGCGTGCCGCCGTCATGCCATTCCATGATGTTGTGCGTATATTGCCAGTAGTCATCGAGTGACTCGCCCTTCCAGGCATAAACCGGGATGTTGTCTGCGGCAATAGCAGCCGCGGCATGGTCCTGCGTGGAAAAGATGTTGCAGGATGCCCAGCGCACCTCGGCACCCAGTTCGACCAGGGTTTCGATGAGCACGGCCGTTTGTATGGTCATGTGCAGGCTGCCGGCGATGCGTGCGCCCTTGAGCGGTTTCTCAGTGCCGTACTTTACGCGCAATGCCATCAATCCCGGCATCTCTGTTTCGGCGATGGCGATTTCCTTGCGGCCCCAGTCGGCCAGGCCGATATCGGCAACCTTGTGATCCGGTGCCAGGTTCTCTGCAGTTTGAGTACTCATTACTGTCCTCTCGTATGTCAGACGGCTTGTTCGGTTTGCTGCAGACCGGCGGCGTCGCGGAGGGCCTCCACGCGATCGGTCTGCTCCCATGTAAAGTGGCTGTCCTCACGGCCAAAGTGCCCGTAGGCGGCCGTCGCCCGGTAGCCGGGTTTCAGCAGGTCGAGCATCTTGACCAGGCCGCGCGGGCGCAGGTCGAAATGTTCGCGTACCAGTTCGACCAGGCGCGCCTCCTCGAGCTTGCCGGTGCCGAAAGTGTTCATGCTGATGGAAGTCGGCTCGGCCACGCCTATGGCATAAGACACCTGGATCTCACAACGTTCCGCAAGACCTGCCGCCACGATGTTCTTGGCGACGTAGCGCGCGGCATAGGCGGCGGAGCGGTCGACCTTGCTCGGGTCCTTGCCGGAGAAGGCACCGCCGCCATGGCGGGCCATGCCGCCGTAGGTGTCGACAATGATCTTCCGGCCGGTCAGGCCACAGTCACCGACCGGGCCGCCGATGACAAAGCGTCCGGTCGGGTTGATGTGGATATTTTCCTGTGTGCACTGGTCCAGCCATTTCGCGGGCAGGACCGGCTTGATGATCTCGTCCATGACCGCCTCGCGGATCACCTCGAGTTCGATCTCCGGGTCGTGCTGGGTCGACAGCACCACGGCATCGATGCCGACCGGACGGTCATTTTCATAGCGGAAGGTGAGCTGGCTTTTGGCGTCCGGTCGCAACCAGGACAGGGTGCCGTTCTTGCGCACCTCGGACTGGCGTTTGACCAGGCGATGGGCGAAGGTGATGGGCGCCGGCATCAGCACGTCCGTCTCGTTGCTGGCATAGCCAAACATCAGGCCCTGGTCGCCCGCACCCTGCTCATGGTCCTCCGACTCATCCACGCCCATGGCGATATCCGGTGACTGCTTGCCGATGGCGTTCAACACGGCACAGGAGGCCCAGTCGAACCCGACCTCCGAACTGTCGTAGCCGATATCGCGCACCGTGTGGCGGACGATCTCCTCGAGATCGACCCAGGCCGAGGTCGTAACCTCGCCGGCGATGATCACCATGCCGGTCTTGATGAGCGTCTCGACGGCCACACGCGCCTGGGAGTCCTCGGCCAGCATGGCATCGAGCACGGCGTCAGAAATCTGGTCTGCGATTTTGTCCGGGTGGCCCTCGGACACGGATTCTGATGTAAATAACTGATTATTCGACATAATTATTGGCTTCTGTGTTCGATCAAGCACTCAAGTGTACAGTACATAAGTGATATTTTCATCTGGTCTGCACCCGCTTACAGTAGGCGGATTAATCGGCACGCGGAGAGATATCATTATGGCTCGCACGGAAACACCTGTTTGTGAATTCGACGCACCGGCCGCGGATTTTTCCCTGCCCGGTGTCGATGGACGCAGCTGGTCGCTGCAGGAATGCAAGGGGCCCAATGGCCTGCTGGTGATGTTCATCTGCAACCATTGTCCCTTTGTGAAGGCCATTCGTGAGCGCCTGGTGCGCGATACACGCGAACTGCGCGAACTGGGGGTGAACAGCGTCGCCATCATGTCCAACGATCCTGCCCGGAATGAGGAAGACAGTTTCGGGCATATGCAGGCCGTGGCGCGCGAGTACGATTTTCCGTTTCCCTACCTGCTGGACGAAACCCAGGCAGTTGCCAGGTCCTATGGTGCTGTTTGTACACCGGATTTCTTTGGCTATAACGCAGACCTCGGCCTGCAGTACCGGGGTCGCCTGGATGCAAGCGGTAAGGAGACGGCGGCCCCGGATGTCCGCCGGGACCTGTTCGAGGCCATGCGCACGGTGGCGGACACCGGGCGCGGACCGGAGGAGCAGATCCCGAGTATCGGCTGCTCGATCAAGTGGCGTGCAGCGGCCGGGGCCACCTGAACCGGTCTTCATAAGTTCCTGTTATAGAGGGATAAAGACGTAAGTGCCTGAGTGGCTGTGGGACTGCCCCGCGCTATTGCCGTCGGCCACAAACTAGGGGAGAATAACGCGCCTTGTCAGGGTGACAGCGGCCAGCGGCACGCAGCGATACCACTGCCTGCCACGGTCACCCAACATGCATCATCGCCTCGGTGCGGACCGGCACTGGAGGCTTTTTTTATCGCTGATCCCGGGAAGGTCCGGCAGGGCCCGCAGGAGCCTGCAAGGCCAGGACGGGTAGAAATACCCGGCATTCGCTTTTAACGACTGGTTTCCGGTGGACTCGCGATGACAACGACAGCACAGAATTCATTATCAGAACAGGAGAACAACATGGCTCAGCGTAGAGAACTTGCCAACGCCATCCGCGCCCTCAGCATGGATGCCGTGCAAAAGGCGAAGTCAGGCCATCCCGGAGCGCCCATGGGCATGGCGGATATCGCCGAGGTGTTATGGAACGACAACCTGAAGCACAACCCGTCCAATCCGGACTGGTCGGACCGTGACCGGTTCGTGCTGTCAAACGGCCACGGTTCGATGCTGATCTATTCGCTGCTGCACCTGACCGGCTATGACATGTCGATTGATGACCTGAAGAACTTCCGCCAGCTGCATTCGAAGACGCCGGGTCACCCGGAATACGGCTATGCACCGGGCGTCGAGACCACCACGGGTCCGCTGGGTCAGGGCATCACCAATGCCGTGGGCATGGCGATTGCCGAACGTTCCCTGGCTGCCGAATTCAATCGCGATGGCCACGAGGTCGTCGACCATAACACCTGGGTGTTCCTGGGCGACGGTTGCCTGATGGAAGGCATTTCCCACGAGGCCTGTTCGCTGGCCGGCACGCTGGGCCTTGGCAAGCTGACCGCCTTCTGGGACGACAACGGCATTTCCATCGACGGCCACGTCGAGGGCTGGTTCACTGATGACACGCCGAAACGTTTCGAGTCCTATGGCTGGCACGTGGTCGCCGGTGTCGACGGACACGATCCTGCATCCATCCAGCAGGCCATCGATGCGGCGCGCGCAGTCACTGACAAGCCGTCCATGATCTGCTGCAAGACCGTGATCGGTTACGGCTCGCCAAACAAGGCCGGTTCGCACGACTGTCACGGTGCGCCGCTGGGTGACGATGAGGTTGAGTTGACGCGCAAGGAACTGGGCTGGGCACATGAACCCTTTGTCGTGCCGGATGATATCTACTCTGCCTGGAGCGGCAAGGACAAGGGTGCGGCCGCCGAGTCTGCCTGGAACGAGAAATTTGCCGCCTACAAGGCCGCCCACCCGGATCTGGCAGCCGAATTTGAACGGCGCATGGCCGGCGAACTGCCGGCTGACTGGGCCGAAAAATCCGCGGCATTCATCGCCGGTGTCAACGAAAAGGGCGAGTCACTGGCTACCCGCAAGGCTTCGCTGAATTCCATCGAAGGCTACGCGCCGCTGTTACCGGAACTGTTTGGCGGCTCTGCCGACCTCGGCTGCTCCAACCTGACGGAATGGTCCGGTTACAAACCGATGCGCGGTGACACGCCGGACAGCAACTATATCAACTACGGTGTGCGCGAATTCGGCATGTCCGCTATCGTGAACGGCGTCGCACTGCACGGCGGCCTGCTGCCGTTCGGTGCGACCTTCCTGATGTTTTCCGAGTATGCACGCAATGCCCTGCGCATGGCGGCATTGATGAAGGTGCCGGGCATATTCGTTTACTCGCATGATTCGATAGGTCTTGGCGAGGATGGCCCGACTCACCAGGCCGTCGAGCAGATCCCGACGTTGCGCATGATTCCGAACATGATTGTTTGGCGTCCCTGCGATACCGTCGAGAGCGCCGTTGCCTGGCAACAGGCCATCGAAAGAACGGACGGTCCGACCTGTCTGATCTTCTCGCGCCAGGGTTTGCCGCACCAGCAGCGCACCGACAAGCAGATCGCTGACATCAGCAAGGGCGGTTATGTCCTGCAGGACTGCGACGGCACACCCGATGCCATCATCATTGCCACCGGCTCCGAAGTTGCGTTGGCCACCGGGGCGGCCGAAAAGCTGGCCGGCAAAAAGATACGTATCGTTTCCATGCCGTCGACCAACGTGTTCGATGCGCAGGACGAGGCCTACCGCGAATCGGTGCTGCCGTCGTCCGTCACCGCGCGCGTTGCGGTGGAAGCCGCCGTCACCCAGGGCTGGTACAAGTATGTCGGTCTCAACGGCAAGGTGGTCGGGATCGACCGCTTTGGTGAATCTGCACCAGCCGGTCAGCTGTTCGAGCACTTCGGCTTTACCGTCGACAACGTCGTCAAGGCTGTCAACAGCGTCCTTTAACATTCTTTGGCCGCCCCGCCTGCGGGGCGGCAATACTTTTTTATTCATTTAATACATCAGGAGAAATAGCATGACTATTAAAGTCGGGATCAATGGCTTTGGTCGTATCGGCCGCATGGCTTTCCGTGCCATCAGCAAGGACTTTCCGGAAATCGAAGTGGTCGGCATCAACGACCTGCTGGACGCCGATTACCTGGCCTACATGCTGCAGTACGACTCGGTGCACGGCAACTTTGACGGCGATATCTCCGTTGATGGCAACAACATGGTCGTCAACGGCAAGAAGATCCGCCTGACTGCAGAGCGCGATCCGGCCAACCTGAAATGGAACGATGTGGGTGCAGATCTGATTATCGAATGCACCGGCTTCTTCCTTACCGAAGAAACCTGCCAGAAGCATATCGAGGCCGGCGCGAAAAAGGTCGTGCAGAGTGCGCCCTCCAAGGACGGCACGCCCATGTTCGTCTACGGCGTCAATCACAAGACCTACGACGGCCAGGCGATTATCTCCGCCGCCTCCTGCACTACCAACTGCCTGGCACCGGTCGCCAAGGTCCTGAACGACAAGTGGGGCATCAAGCGTGGCCTGATGACCACGGTGCATGCTGCTACCGCCACCCAGAAGACCGTCGATGGTCCTTCCCAAAAGGACTGGCGCGGTGGCCGCGGTATCCTCGAGAACATCATCCCGTCTTCCACCGGCGCGGCCAAGGCCGTTGGCGTGGTGCTGCCCGAGCTGAACGGCAAGCTGACCGGCATGGCGTTCCGCGTGCCGACCTCGGACGTGTCCGTGGTCGACCTGACCTGCGAGCTGAACAGTGAAGCAGGCTACAACGACATCTGCGCGGCCATGAAGGCGGCCTCCGAGTCCGGTGATCTTGCCGGTGTGCTTGGCTACACCGAGGACAAGGTCGTCTCGACCGATTTCCGCGGTCGCACCACACCGTCCATCTTCGATGCCGGCGCCGGCATCGCCCTGGACGGCACCTTCATCAAGGTGGTGGCCTGGTATGACAACGAGTACGGCTATACCTGCAACATGCTGCGCATGGTCGAACACGTCGCGTAACAAGCAGGCCGTTCCGCGAAAAACCGCGGTGAAGGAGTCTGTCTGGATGCCTGCATACTGTAACGTATGTTCCGCTTCATCCAGACTTCTTCGCCAATTCCGCGGGTAAAATCGCTTGCTCTGGAAATTTTAGCGGGCCTTGAGTTTTTTTTTACGCCTTGGCAGCTTCGCGCGAGGCGTTGTTGAAAGTTTTAACAGGAGTCGTTCATGTCTGTAATAAAGATGACCGATCTGGATCTTCACGGCAAACGCGTCCTGATACGCCAGGACCTCAATGTGCCGATCAAGAACGGCAAGGTGACCAGCGACAAGCGCATTGTCGCGTCCCTGCCGACCATCGAGTATGCGATGAATGCAGGCGCCATGGTCATGGTGATGTCACATCTTGGCCGTCCGACCGAGGGTAAATATGACGAGGAATTTTCCATGATTCCTGTTGGCGAGCATATGTCCGCACTGCTTGGCCACAACGTCGAAATGGTCAAGGACTGGGTGAATGGTGTCGGCCACATGAAGAACGGTGATGTGGTGCTGTGCGAGAACGTCCGGTTCAACACCGGTGAGAAGAAAAATGACGAGGCGCTGTCCAAAAAGATGGCGGCCCTGTGTGATATCTATGTAATGGATGCCTTTGGTACCGCGCACCGCGCACAGGCCTCCACGCATGGCGTGGCCAGGTATGCGCCGGTCGCCTGCGCAGGCCCGCTGCTGGCCGGCGAACTGGAGGCGCTGGGCAAGGCGCTGGATAACCCCGCGCGTCCGATGGCGGCGATTGTCGGCGGCTCCAAGGTCTCCACCAAGCTGACCGTGCTTGAATCATTATCAAAGGTTGTAGACCAGCTGATCCCCGGTGGTGGCATTGCCAATACCTTTATCGCGGCGAGTGGCTTCAACGTGGGTAAATCGCTCTACGAGCAAGACCTCGTCGAAGAGGCGAAGAAGCTGATGGCGGCCGCGAAGGCCAAGGGTGGCGAGATCCCGGTGCCGACCGATGTGGTGGTTGGCAAGGAGTTTTCCGAGTCTGCCGAGGCCGTGATCAAGAAAGTCGACGAGGTCGCTGATGATGACATGATATTCGATATCGGTCCGGAGACGGCCGCGCGTTTTGCGGAAATCATGGCCAGTGCCGGCACCGTCGTGTGGAACGGGCCGGTGGGCGTGTTCGAATTCGACCAGTTCGGCGAGGGCACCCGCACCCTTGGTTTGGCAATTGCCGGGTCGAAAGCATTTTCGATTGCCGGTGGTGGCGATACGCTGGCAGCGGTTGACAAGTACGGGATTGCGGACCGGATTTCCTATATATCGACCGGCGGCGGCGCTTTCCTGGAATTCCTGGAAGGCAAGAAATTACCGGCAGTCGCGATGCTCGAGGAGCGCGCAAATTAACCCCTGCTGCGAGCAGCATCAGGATGCCGGGTAAATAACCATGCCAAGACGAACGAAGATTGTCGCAACACTCGGCCCGGCTACGGATGACGAGAACGTACTGGATGACATGATCCGTGCCGGGATGGATGTGGTGCGGGTCAACTTTTCGCATGGTTCCCACGACGATCACATCAAGCGTGTCGAGACCGTCCGCAATCGTGCCCGTGCCCACGGCCACCAGGTTGGTGTGCTTGCAGACCTGCAGGGTCCGAAGATCAGGATAGAGCGGTTTGCCGAGGGCCGAGTCAGGCTGGAGAAGGACGACCAGTTCATACTCGATGTATCGATGGATCCGATGGAGGGAACCAGGGAACGGGTCGGTGTTACCTACAAAGAGCTGCCGGACGATGTGGCTCGCGGCGACACCCTGTTGCTCGACGACGGCCTGCTGGAACTCTGGGTCGAGGAAGTCGAGGGCACGGAGGTGCGTTGCCGTGTTGTTGTCGGCGGCCACCTGAGCAACAACAAGGGTATCAACCGCCTCGGCGGCGGACTGACGGCCAGGTCGCTGACAGACAAGGATCGCAGTGATATAGCAGTGGCCGCGGAGATGGATGCCGACTACGTGGCGATTTCCTTTCCGCGTTCGGCCGACGATATCAACGAGGCGCGCCAGTTGCTGCGGGATGCCGGCGGGCATGGCGGTGTTGTTGCGAAGATAGAGCGTGCCGAGGCACTGGATGTGCTGGAAGAGATTATCAAGGCCGCGGATGCCATCATGATTGCGCGTGGCGACCTTGGCGTGGAGATCGGTGATGCAGAACTGCCGGCCGTGCAGAAGCGCATTATCTATGCTGCACGGGCACTGGACCGTGTTGTGATTACCGCCACGCAGATGATGCAATCCATGATCGAGAACCCGATCCCGACGCGGGCCGAGGTATTCGATGTCGCGAATGCCGTGATCGACGGTACCGATGCAGTCATGCTGTCGGCCGAAACCGCGGCCGGCCAGTACCCCGCCAAGGTCATCGAGGCCATGGACCGTATCTGTGCAGGTGCGGAACGCCAGCGCAACAAGAGGCCGGCAGAACGGCGCACCAATATCCGCTTCAAGCGGACGGACGAGGCGATTGCCAAGGCGGCCATGTATACTGCCAACAGCCTGGGTGTCAAGGCGATTGCAGCGCTGACCGAATCCGGTGCAACTGCCCTGTGGATGTCGCGCGTCAGATCGGGTATCCCGATCTTTGCCATGACGCGGCACGTTGAAACACGCAGGAAGGTGACACTGTATCGTGGCGTGTACCCGGTCAGCTTCGATGACACGGCGCCCGATCACGCAACGGTCAACCGGGAGGCGATTGACGAACTGGTACGTCGTGGTGCGGTGCGCAACGGGGACATGATCATTATTACCAAGGGCGATCTCATGGGAGTGCACGGCGGGACCAATGCCATGAAGATCATCACGGTGGGTGAGCACGATATTCTCGAGGGATAGTTTTATTTCGACTGCGGCTGAGCGCGGCAGTCGAGCAGTGGCTGAAACAGCCTGTGACAATCTGGAATGTTTGCAAGATTAATTTGCGATTTTTGAGGAGAAGACAATGGCCATAATTTCATTACGCCAGTTGCTGGACCACGCAGCCGAATTCGGTTACGGGTGTCCAGCGTATAACGTTAACAACATGGAGCAGATGCATGCCATCATGGAAGCTGCCCATGAAACCGACAGCCCGGTCATCGCCCAGGCATCCGCCGGTGCCCGCTCGTACGCCGGTGCACCGTTCCTGCGTCACCTGATACAGGCGGCCGTCGAGCAGTGGCCGCATATTCCGCTGGTCGTGCACCAGGACCATGGCGCGTCGCCATCCGTATGTCAGCGCTCAATCCAGCTTGGCTTCAGCTCTGTCATGATGGATGGCTCTCTGGGCGAGGACATGAAGACGCCGATGAGCTATGAATACAACGCCGACGTCACCGGCCGTACCGTTGCCATGGCGCATGCCTGCGGCGTGTCCGTCGAGGGCGAACTGGGTTGCCTGGGCTCTCTCGAGACCGGCATGGCAGGCGAGGAAGACGGCTCCGGCGCCGAGGGCGTGCTGTCGCACGACCAGCTGCTGACCGATCCGGAAGAGGCCGCGAAGTTCGTTGAGGATACCAAGGTGGATGCACTGGCGATTGCCATCGGTACCAGCCACGGTGCCTACAAGTTCACGCGCCCGCCGACCGGCGACATTCTCGCCATAGAGCGCATCAAGGAAATCCATGCGCGTATCCCGGATACCCATCTCGTCATGCACGGCTCCTCTTCGGTTCCGCAGGACTGGCTGAAGATCATCAACGAGCATGGCGGTGATATGGGCGAGACCTACGGTGTACCGGTCGAGGAAATCCAGGAAGGCATCAAGCACGGCGTGCGCAAGGTCAACATCGACACCGACCTGCGCATGGCCTCCACCGGCGCCATCCGCAAGCACCTGCACGACAATCCTGCCAACTTCGATCCGCGCAAGTATCTCAAGGCGGCCACCGAGGGCATGAAGGAGATCTGCAAGGCGCGCTACGAGGCATTCGGTACGGCCGGTAACGCTTCCAAGATCAAGCCGATCAACCTGGAAGAGATGTACCGGCGCTACGAGTCCGGCGAGCTGGATCCGACCGTGAAGTAGACATCTGTCCCCGGGGCAGGATGGAGAAGGCGGCAGTTGCCGCCTTTTCTTTTTTGGGGACAGACCACGTTTTTCTGTCTGGTGATCGAATATACTAAGCTTCGGATGATGGAAAAATGTGGTCTGTCCCCGTATGAAGCGCCTGATAACATTCCCGCTCTATGGTCTTGTCCTGCTGGCCGGCCTGTCGGTGTTGCTGCTGGGGTCGAATCTGCACACCTGGAACCGCCTGACCAGCGAGTCGCCGATCGCGGAGCTGACGTTCAGAAAAACCGGTCCGCGCGAATACGCCGCCACGATCGCCTACGGTGATTTTTGCACGGCGCAGACCTACCGCCTGATCGGCGAGCACTGGCGCCTGGACGCGCAGTTTCTCAAGTGGCACCCGTGGGCAAATCTGTTCGGTTTCGATTCGATGTACCGGATCGAACGCCTCGGTGGCCGCTACCTGGAGGTCGCCGACGAAAACACCGGGGCACACGAGGCCCATGCCCTGCACAGCACGGATCTGCCCGATCTGACAGAGATTCTGGGGCGCTACAAGGGCCGCCTGTCGCCGGTTGATACGTTCTACGGCAGTTCCGTATACGAGGCCATGGACGAGCTGCACATCTTCCGCGTCTATCGCAGCCAGTCGGGTCTGCTGGTTCGCAAGCAGCCGCTGGCCGGCAATGGCGCAGCGGGCGGAGGCTTCACCATCCCGATCGACACGTCCTGCCCGGACAATTAAGTAAAAATATTCAAGTAAAACAATAAGTAAGAATGCATCCCGGCTATTCGGCGGGCTGCGGGTGCCGGCGCATGCCCGGCTCAATATTCGCGCCCGGAACCCGATACAGAGGGTATGAAAAACCATTGTGGATTCGGGGCCTTACGGTTCCCGCTTCGCCAGGGAAAGGCGCTGTCACGCGGCCGTGGTCGCGGCAGGTGTCCGCATGCCTGAAATCGAGTCCGGCAAGCACCGGATACCCGACGAACTGATGGAGCCGGACATGGTGACCGAGGTCGCTGTATTCGACCCGGATGTCGAGGGCCAGCAGATCGAGCTCGTCTATACCCAGGCAGCAACCGCGATCGGCGCAGCGTTCCTCATCGCCTGCCTGGTTACCGGCGCTCTCTGGGCCGTTGCTGACCACACTTACCTGACACTGTGGCTGGTCGCACAGACGGTGCAGACACTGCTGCGGCTGGGCCTGGTGTTGCGTTACCGCAAGGCATCGGAACAGTCCAGGCAGTCGTCCAGGTGGATGCTGCTGTTCTTCGTCGGGGCGCTGGTCGCCGGTATTATATGGGGGAGCATCGGCCTGGTATTCAGTTTCTCCTGGCCGGTCGAGTACCAGACCTTCACCGTGCTCTGTCTGGCGGGTATCGTGTCCGGTGCCATCTCCTCCTATGCTGCCATGTTGTCGGTATACATCGCATTCATGGTGCCGTGTATTCTCATACCCGCGCAGTCCATGCTGTCCTACAGCAGCAGCCTGCAGACGAATCTGGGTCTTATCCTGATGCTGTTCGCCGGTGTCCTTGTTGCGATTGCGCGTAATTACAACAAGAACGTCATCATGTCATTGCAGCTGCGCACGGAAAACCAGTCGCTGGTCACCAGCATGCGCTCCGCCAACCGGAAGCTGCAGGACGAAATCCTGGTGCGGGGAACCATACAGAAGAGCCTGCTTTCCGAGCAGCAGCTGTTTACCAACGGGCCGGTCACCGTTTTCCGCGTCGCGGCCGAGAAGGGCTGGCCGTTTGAATATATCTCCGGCACCGTGGCGCAGTTTGGCTACAGTCCCGAACAGCTGGTCGGCGGACAAACGACATACAGTGACCTCATCCACCCGGATGACCTGCAGCGCGTGGCAAAGGCCTGGTCACTCTCTGCTACGTCCGGTTCCCGGTCACTGGGGATCGATTACCGAATCAGGTGCAACGACGGGCGTATCCGCTGGGTGTACGACTATTCCGTACCGATCAGAAATGATGATGGCGAGATCACGCACTACTCGGGATATATACTGGATATTACCGAGAGAAAGGCCTCCGAATACGAACTGCAGCAGGAAAAAGAGCGCGCGGAACTGACGCTGCACTCGATCGCGGAGGCAGTCATTACCACGGATGTAAACGGGCAAATCGAGTACCTGAGCCCGCGGGCGGAAGAACTGACCGGCTGGGACCGCGAGATGGCGAGGGGCCTGTCGGTAGCGCGTGTATTTTCGATGTTCGACAACGACAGCCAGTCATTTATCGAGGAAGCTGTCAGCCAGTGCCTGCATGTCGACGAAACGATGACCCCGAACAATGATATTGTGCTGCGCAGAAACGACGGACAGCAGTATACGGTTCGCTATTCGGCATCTCCCATCATGTCGAATGCCAACACACCTCTCGGCGTAATCCTGGTCTTCCATGACCTGACCGATACACGGAACATGGAGCGCGAGCTGTCATACGTTGCTACACACGACGCGCTGACCGGTCTGCTCAACAGGTCGGAATTTGAAATGCAGCTCAATCATGCTATCGGCTACGCCGGCAAGTCGGGCGAAGAACATGTGCTGCTCCATGTTGATATCGACCAGCTGAAAATCGTGAACGATACCGGCTCGCACGAGGCCGGGGATGAACTCCTCAGACAGTTCTCGGCGATGCTGAAGAAATGCCTGCGTGACTCGGATGCCATCGCCCGCCTGGGCGGTGACGAGTTCGGTGTGCTGATGAAGAACTGCTCCATCGATAACGCCATGTCGCTGGCCGAAAACATACTGGAATCTGTCAAGCGGTTGCGCTTTTCCAATGACGAGCGTGTGTTCGAGATCAGTACCAGTATCGGCATGACACTGATCAACGAGCACAGCCGGCGCGCCACGCATGCCATGAGCGAGGCCGACCTGGCCTGCCAGGCAGCCAAGGATATGGGCGGCAACCGCTACCACATCTACACCTCCAGTGATGAGGAACTCATGCGTCGCCAGGACGAGATGCAGTGGGTGTCGCGGATATCGGAAGCCATATTGGAGGACCGCCTGGTCCTGTTTGGCCAGCTGATTGCCCCGCTTTCTCCGGATGACGACGGCGGTCTGCATTTCGAGGTGCTGGTGCGCATGAAGGACGACCAGGGCGAACTGGTAATGCCGGGCAGGTTCCTGCCTGCCGCGGAGCGTTACAACCTGATCACCGGTATCGACCGCTGGGTCGTGAGCCACAGTTTCGCATGGTATGCGGAGCACTGCGGGGCTGACAAAGGGCAATGCCCGGGAATGATGTCTGTCAATCTGTCAGGAGCATCGATCTGCGATCCGGACATCCACCAGCATATCAAGACAGCCATGCTGAAGTACGGTGTTTCACCGGCATCGGTCTGTTTCGAGATTACGGAAACCGCCGCAATATCCAACCTGTCGGCTGCCGCGGAGTTTATTCACGAACTCAGGAAGCTGGGTTGCCGGTTTGCGCTCGATGACTTCGGCAGTGGCCTGAGTTCTTTCGGTTACCTCAAGAACCTTCCGGTTGACTACCTCAAGATCGACGGCACGTTCGTGCGCGACATGGACACCGATGACGTCAACCACGCAATGGTCAGCGCTATCCAGCAACTGGGCAAGATCATCGGTATCAAGACTATCGCGGAGTTCGTCGAGAGCGAAAGCATTATGGAAATGCTGTCCGAGCTCGGCGTTGACTATGCGCAGGGTTATGCCATTTCCATGCCAAAGCCGCTGGAAGATCTTGACAAGACTGAACTTCGTTCTGCCTGAGTAACTGTTTGCCGGGGAAACCCGGTTTGTATATGGACTACTCCCGGTTAGCCAGAATTCCGGCCGCTCGTGCGAGCAGGGTCCGGGTCCGGTGAGGCTGAATCGGGGGCATTCGGCGGAAGGTGTTCGAGTGTGACGGCCGTCACATAATGCAAGTAAACATCATATATAAAGCGCCCAGGGGCCGGCCTGACTGGCATTTTGGTCCTTTTCTGCTGTAATCTGAGTAAATTGCAATGACTGCACCAGTCGTCAAAATAACAGGGTCACAGGAATGAACAAGAAACCACGGCTACAAGTTCTGTCCGCTATGGCCGCACTTGCCGCAATGCTGTGCATGCCATTCCTGACAACGGCACAGGCGGCCGCACCCGCATTGCCCTCCACGGCAAGTGTTCAGGGCATGGATACCGTCCCCCGCCCCACGTCGCCCCGACG
>JABDRC010000013.1 GCA_013041945.1 Halobacteria archaeon | reverse complement strand
ACTGGTTCAGGGTCAGGAAAAATACCGCCTCGTGATTGTGTTCCTTTACATCGCCGACAAACAGGCCGGCCGCTTCCAGTGCGCGGCAGACCAGCGAGGTACCGGAGCGGTGCATGCCGCAAATGATAATGGGTCCCATCAGAATTTTACTCCGTCATGGTTTTGTGTGGTTCATGCGCACCCTGGCAGCACGCGTCCCGGTACACTACCGGACTCATCAAACAGTTCGTTGCACATATCCTCGAATTCCCGGTACTCGCGCGTGAGCGTATAGGCAAACGGATCGTCCAGGTTCCAGATAATATTAATGTGCCAGTCGGTCAGCAGTGTTGCGCGCTGCCTGTCCCAGATGTTGTAGAGCGACAGATCGCCGGTTTCGACGGCGCGCTGCTTGAAACGGGAAAAATTCCACAGTATCCGACCCAGGTTGACGCCGAATTTGCGCTCAAATTCGATCGCGGAGGGCAACCGGGCAGCAACCGTGAGGTCGTCCTGCTGCAGCAGGAATGACGAGAACAGCCGCTCGATGACGAAAATGCGCATGGATGCCGTTGCATCGCGTTGATACCGGCCGCTGCCGCTGTATAGCTGCCCGACCTCCGTGCCGCGTTCCGCTTCCCTGTCCAGCAGTCGCAGGGCCTCATCAATAAAGCCGAAATAGCGTCCCCAGAAACGGTTGTTGGCTACGAAATAATTGCAGAAGGCAAACGTGTTGACGTCGCTGACCGAGGCGACGCGGATGCCCAGGTGCTCCTCGAGGAAACTGGCCACCTTCTCGATACCGGTATGTCCGCAGTGAATGCCCTGTTCCCAGCCGTTTGCATACACGGCCTCGTTGCCGATCATGGGATTGATGAAGGCGCAGTCGGCACCGTTGGCGAACGCCGCCTGGCAGAAGTCATGGAACCCGGCGAAATCGATGGGAGACTTGTGCTCGAATTTCCAGGACACGAGCCCCCACGGTTCCCGGCTGTCCCGGCCGGCCGGTTCGGCATGGAGCTTTTTAAACAGATCGTACTCGCGGGTACCGGGAGCACTGTTGGCCGAGGCATCGTACGGGATCGCGTCCTTGCCGACGAATTCCCGTTGCTGCACGTCCATGTAAGCCTGGTAGATTTTCATGTCCCTGAAAATAGTTGCTGTTATCGGTATTTAATAAAGCAAGACATATGCCATCCGGTTTGGTGCGGGGACAATTCACGCCCGATGACCTCCACGAAACCATCGGTCAAATCATGAATCCCGTCATGGCGGGGAACGCAGTGACGAAGCACTCTCCAAGCAATTGATATGAATTTGAAAGATTGCTTCGCTGCGCTCGCAATGACGACAGATCAGATATCCGTGAACGGTATTGTTCCCCGGTGCCGGCCGTAACCGGGGCTGCTCCGGAACAGTTGCCCTGCAAAATCTTTCCGCAGCCTGCCGGAATCCCGGCAATGGTTTGCCACCCCCGGCCAAGGCTGCGCCACAATTCCGGCGCGATAATTTACTGCAATTTTAACTGACTGTTTTAATTATATTTATATCACTGATATTTGTGGCATAGCAATTGCATCAGCTGTGCCAGGCGCCAGCTGCTTCTCACCAACGGACAGTCAGCAGCCGGTTTCATGGATGAAACAGCCAAGCGGGATTGCTTATGAACAAGATCGTCATTATTGGTGTGGCCGCGGTGCTGCTGCTGGCAATCGCCGGCGGCGCGGCCTTCTTCTTCCTCGGCGGCTCCTCTGACCAGACAATGGTGGAGGGGGAGGCCGCAACCGGTGAAGGTACCGGCGAGGCCAGTGAAGCCGAACTTGATCCGCCGATCTATCACGGTCTCGATCCGGACTTCGTCATTGCCTTCCAGAACCCCAAGACGGTGCGCTTCGTCAAGGCATCCCTCGAGGTCATGGTGCGCGACGACGACGTCATCGATGCACTCAAGCTGCATATGCCCGCCGTGCGTGATGCCATCATCATGCTGTTCAGCGCCAAGACAGAAGACGACCTGCTCCCGCAGGAAGGCAAGGAAAAGTTGCGCGCGGAAATACTGAAAACGATCCGCGATACGCTGGAAGAGCTGACCGGCAGTCCGGGTGTCGAGGCGGTCTATTTTTCAAACTTCGTGATGCAGTAACGCACATGAGCGAGAACGAAATACTTTCCGAAGAAGAAGTCGATGCCCTGATGGACGGCGTCGCTTCGGGCGAGGTCGGCGTTGCATCGCCGCCACCTGCCGGCGAGGTCATTCCCTATGACCTGACCGACCAGGACCATATTGTCCGCGGTCAGCTGCCGGTGCTGGAAAAAATCAACACGAACTTCATTCGTCTGCTGGAGGAAGGCTTCGAGCAGATGCTGCAGCGGCCGGTCGAGATCGGGGAGGAAGGCCTGCAGACGGTCCGTACGAACGACTATATCCACAGTCTCGGCCTGCCCGTCAGCCTGAATTTCATCGAGGTTCCGCCATTGCAGGGCGAGGCGCTGGTCGCGCTCGATCCGGCCATGGTGTTTGCCATCGTGGATATCTATTTCGGCGGTACCGGTAAATACCGGAACCAGATGATCGGTCGCGATTTTACGCCGACCGAGAACCGCATCATCCAGCTGGTGCTGAACCAGCTGCTGCAGGACCTGGCCGGGGCCTGGGAACCGGTCATGCAGATAACACCGCGTTACATCAAGTCCGAATCCGACCCGCAGTATTCGGTGCTGGCCGGTTCCCGCGAGATGCTGGTGATATCGAGCTTCCGCATCGAGCTTGATGGATCCGGCGGTGAATTCCATGTCGCACTGCCGGGCTCGATGATCGAGCCGGTGCGTGACCTGCTCGATGGCGGCCAGCGCAAGAACAGGTCAATGGACCAGGGCGACTGGCTGCAGGCCCTGCAGCTGAATATCCAGGATGCGGACGTCGACCTGCGCGCCACCATAGCGCGCACGCGCCTGACACTGCGTGATGTGGTGGGTTTGCAGAGCGGTGACGTCATCCCGGTTTGCCGGCCGGAACAGGCCATGCTGCAGGTCGATGATGTCCCCGTGTTTGCCGGTAAGTTCGGCGTATACCGGGAACAAAATGCAGTGAAAGTGACCGGCGCGATCGATGATGCGGAAAAAGCCAGGCTGAAACAACAGCAGGAGTGATTCATGAGCGAGCAGACAGACACAATGGATGTGAATGACGGTGCACAGGAGCAGGGTGTGGCTGACCAGGAAGGCGCGGCTGCACCCGGTGAGGCGACCGGTGAGAATTACGAGCGCGCCTCGTTTGACGAGCTGGGCGAAAGTGGTGGTGCCGTGGCGCAGGGTGAAACCAGTCTCGATGTCATCCTGGATATCCCGGTAACACTGTCAATGGAGATCGGCCGCTCCCGCATCAGTATCGAGAACCTGCTGCAGCTGGCCAAGGGTTCCGTCGTGGAACTCGACCGGATGGCCGGTGAGCCACTCGATGTACTCGTCAACGGCACCCTGGTAGCGCGCGGCGAAGTGGTCGTGGTGAACGACAAGTTCGGTGTCCGGCTGAGTGATGTCATCAGTCCGGCGGAACGTGTCAAGTCCCTTAAATAGGCAGGTCGGCAACATAAACCGGAAGGGCCACGGATGGCAAATCACGCTGAAAAACTCAAACCGTTAGCAATGCTTGCAATGCTGGCAGCCGCACTGCCGGCCGCCGCCGCACAGGCGCCGGCATCACCGATCGGCATGGCCGGTGAGGTCCTGGACGGGGGTTTCATGCTGCAGTTCCTGGCAGGACTCGGCATCGTGGTGCTGTGCATCGTGGGACTTGCCTGGTTGCTGAAGCGTGCCGGCGGGCTGCAGGCATCTGCACGCGGCGCGCTGCGTGTCGTCGACGGTGTTGCACTCAGCACCCGCGAGCGGCTGGTGCTGGTCCAGGTCGGCGACCAGCAGGTCCTGCTGGGCGTGGCGCCGGGACGCGTCAACGCGGTGCACGTGCTGGAGCAACCCGTTGAAACGATCACGGACGGAGCAGCAGCAACGGAGAGCTTCGCCACACGCCTGCGCGAAGTCATCGGCAGGGAGAAGCTGACATGAGAGCCCAGCTGATACTTGTCGGGTTGCTGTCCACCCTGTTTGCCGTGGAAGCGGCTGCCGCGCCGGGCATGGCCGCCGTGACGGTGACACCGGCAGTCAATGGCGGGGAGACATGGTCGCTGAGTATCCAGGTGCTGGCAATGATGACTGCGCTGTCGCTGTTGCCGGCGGCGCTGATCTCGATGACATCATTCACCCGCATCATTATCGTACTGGCAATCCTGCGTCAGGCACTGGGCACGGCGCAGACACCATCCAACCAGATTCTGATCGGTCTGTCACTGTTCCTGACGCTGTTCGTGATGTCGCCGGTGTTCGGCAAGATCTATAACGACGGTGTCAAGCCCTACCTGGATGAAACCATTACACCCGGCGAGGCATTGCAGAAAAGCGCATCACCCTTGCGCAGCTTCATGCTTGATCAGACGCGCGAGACTGACCTGGGTATGTTTGCCGACATTGCGAAAGTCGAGGAAGGGTCACTGGAATCGCGTGATACGGTACCGTTCTCGCTGCTGGTGCCCGCCTACGTCACCAGCGAACTCAAAACCGCCTTCCAGATCGGCTTCCTGGTGCTGATCCCGTTCCTGGTTATCGATCTGGTGGTTGCCAGCGTGTTGATGTCGATGGGCATGATGATGCTGTCGCCCATGATCATCTCGCTGCCGTTCAAGATCATGCTGTTCGTGCTGGTGGACGGCTGGGCGCTGATCATCGGCACCCTGGCGTCGAGTTTTTATGTGTGAGACGCACTTTGCGCACCGGGAATGGTGTGCAGCACTGATTAATTAACGCACGGAGGCGCTGTATATGACACCGGAGAGTGTAATCCTGATCGGCCAGGAAGCAATCAAGGTTACTGCGCTGATCGCGACACCAATACTGGGCTCGGCACTTACCGTGGGCCTGCTGGTTGGTATGTTCCAGGCCGCCACGCAGATCCAGGAGGCAACACTCAGCTTTATCCCCAAGCTTGCCATCATGGCATTTACGCTGATGACGGCGGGCTCGTGGATGCTGAACCTGCTGGTCAACTTCACGCGCCGTCTCATCGGAAACATTCCACTCCTGATCGGTTGATGTCCTGTCGCCATGATTGCCTTCAACAGCATGGAACTGAATACCTGGATGGTCGCATTCCTGTGGCCGTTACTGCGTATTGGCGCCATGTTCTCTGCGGCACCCGTATTCGGTGCGCGCATGGTACCGGTCAAGGTGCGGGTAGCGATGGCCCTCGTCATGTCGTTGATGATGGCACCGATTGTGGTACAGGACGTGCCGGTTATCGAGCTGTTCAGTGCGCAGTGGCTGATGGTGGCGGTCCAGCAGATCCTGATCGGACTGGCCATGGGCTTCACGCTGCAGCTGGTCTTTTCCGCGATCGTCATTGCCGCGCAGTCCATCGCCATGAGCATGGGCCTGGGTTTTGCCAACGCCGTCGACCCGCAGAATGGTGTGCAGGTGCCGGTCGTTGCGCAGTATTACCTGACGCTCGCCACCCTGATGTTCCTTGCCCTCAACGGTCACCTGATACTCGTGCAGATACTGGTTGACAGCTTTCAGAGCCTGCCGATCGGCGAGGTTGGTCTGACACAGACAGACATCTGGGCGCTGGTGGGCTGGGGCGGGCGCATGTTTGCCGGTGCCGTTGCAATTGCCTTGACCGCGATGGCATCGCTGCTGCTGGTCAACCTGGCCTTTGGCGTCATGAGTCGTGCGGCGCCGCAACTCAATATCTTCGGCGTCGGTTTCCCGGTCATGATGCTGACCGGCTTCGTCATCATCATGCTGAGCGTGCCTGGCATGACGCCGCACGTATCGAACCTGATGCAGGATGCCTTCCTGCTGTTGCAGACCATGCTGGGAGGAGGCTGAACCATGGCCGAAGACCAGAACGGCATGGATAAAACAGAACAGGCGACCCCCAAACGCCTGCGCGACGCCCGGGAGAAAGGTCAGGTCCCGCGCTCGCGTGACCTGAATACCCTGTTGCTGTTGCTTGCTGCCTCCGGTGGCCTGCTGGCTTTCGGCGGCAATCTCGCCGGTGGACTCTCGCGGCAAATGGCCACCTCGCTGAGTCGTCCGCGCGACAGCCTGTTCGATCCGCTGTTCCTGCAACCGTTCATGGGCAAGATACTGGCCGAGGTGCTGATGACGTTTGCGCCCTTCCTGTTGCTGCTGTTTATGGTGGCCCTGCTGGCACCCATGGCCCTGGGAGGCTGGGTATTGAGCCCCAAGACGCTGGCACCGAACATCGGCAAGCTGAACCCGATCAAGGGTTTTGGCCGGATATTTTCGAGACGCGCGCCGGTCGAGGCGCTCAAGGCATTTGCAAAATTCGCAGTTGTGGCCGTGGTCTCGGCGCTGCTGCTCTACCAGCGGGCCGAAGAGCTGTTCATGCTCGGCGCCGAACCGGTCAAGCAGGGGCTGGCGCATATGGCCTCGATCATCGGCTGGTCGTTTATCGGCCTGAGTGCGGTGCTGATCCTGATCGCGGCCGTGGATGTACCGTTCCAGATATGGGAGCACAAAAACAAGCTGAAGATGACCAAGCAGCAGGTCAAGGATGAGCGCAAGCAGACGGAAGGCAATCCCGAAACCCGGAGCCGCATACGCGCCATTCAGCGGCAAATGGCACAACAGCGCATGATGCAGGATATCCCGACGGCCGACGTGGTCGTAACGAACCCGACGCACTACGCGGTTGCGCTGCGCTATGACAGGGAAGGCAGCGGCGCACCGGTGGTGGTCGCCATGGGTGTCGACCTGATCGCCGGCCAGATCCGCAAGGTTGCCGTGGCCAACGAGGTAACGATCGTCGAGGCGCCGCCGCTGGCACGTGCCCTGTATCACAATGCCGAGATCGGTGCTGAGATTCCCGCGGGACTGTACGTCGCTGTTGCGCAACTGCTGGCCTATGTCTACCAGCTGCGCGCAGTGCGCGAGACCGGGCACCCGCCACCCGGGCAGCCTGAATCGTTCCCGATACCGGATGAGCTTCAGCATGAATAACGTGTCACCGGGTACCGGTTTCGCAGGATCGGCCCCGGCCGTGAATGCCACTGGATTGATGCGCCGGATGCTCGCGGGCCTGCCCGCGCCTGCGGCAGGGATTGTCCGGGTGAAATGATGGATGCAACGATGACAAATGGAATATTCAGACTGCGCATGCTGATCGGGATGGGTACCCCGGTGGTCATGGTGATGCTGCTCAGCATGATGGTGCTGCCGTTGCCGCCGGTGATGCTCGATCTGCTGTTCACCTTCAATATCGCGTTTGGCCTGATCGTGCTGCTGGTATCCGTATATACGGTAAAGCCACTTGAATTCGCCATCTTCCCGACCGTGCTGCTGGTGGCAACCCTGCTGCGACTGGCGCTCAACGTGGCATCCACGCGTGTCATCATGCTGGATGGCCACGAGGGTACCGCTGCGGCCGGCCGCGTCATTCAGGCATTCGGTGATTTCGTGGTGGGCGGCAACTATGCGGTCGGCCTGATCGTGTTCGCTATCCTCATGATCATCAACTTCGTTGTGGTCACCAAGGGTGCCGGGCGAATCTCCGAAGTCAGTGCAAGGTTCACCCTCGATGCGATGCCCGGCAAGCAGATGGCCGTCGATGCCGACCTGAATGCCGGCCTGATAACGCAGGACGAGGCCCGTGCCCGCCGCGAGGAAGTTGCCCAGGAGGCGGATTTCTACGGTGCCATGGACGGTGCCAGCAAGTTCGTGCGCGGCGATGCCGTCGCAAGTATGCTCATCCTGTTCATCAATATCATCGGCGGTTTCACCGTTGGTACGCTGCAGCATGGCCTGTCGGTCAGCGATGCGGCGCAGAATTATATCCTGCTGACCATCGGCGACGGCCTGGTCGCGCAAATACCCTCGCTGGTGCTGTCGACGGCCGCGGCCATCATCGTTACGCGCGTGTCCACTTCGCAGGACTTGGGGCAGCAATTCTTCAAGCAGATGTTTACCAACCCGCGTGCGCTGTTCGTGACGGCCGGCATCGTGGGTGCGCTGGGCCTGGTGCCGGGTATGCCGAATATCGTGTTCATTACCATTGGACTGCTGATCGGCGCCCTGGGGTATTTCATCCGCGGTTACCGGCAGGCGGCCACGCAACAGGAGCAGGTCGAGGAAGAAAAGCCCGCACAAGAACAGCAAAGCCCGGACCTGAGCTGGGACGATGTGCAGCCGGTTGACATGATCGGCCTGGAAGTCGGCTACCGCCTGATTCCACTGGTCGACAAGAAGCAGGGCGGGCAGCTGATGTCGCGTATCAAGGGTGTACGCAAGAAGCTGTCGCAGGAACTCGGTTTCCTGATCGACCCGGTGCATATTCGGGACAATCTCGACCTGCAGCCGGGTGCCTACCGGATCAACCTGCTGGGCGTACCGGTCGGCGAGTCGGAAATCCATATTGACAAGGAACTGGCCATCAACCCGGGCCAGGTGTTCGGCGAAATCAGGGGTATCGAGACAAGGGACCCGGCGTTTGGCCTGGATGCGGTCTGGATCGAGCCCGCCCAGCGCGACGACGCGCAGACGAAGGGCTACACGGTGGTCGATGCCAGCACCGTCGTGGCGACACACCTCAGCCACCTGTTGCAGCAGCACGCACACGAACTGCTGGGCCACGAAAGCGTGCAGCAAATGCTCGATATGCTGGCGACCACCTCGCCGAATCTGGTCGAGACACTGGTGCCGAAGACGCTGCCGCTGGGCGTGGTGGTCAAGGTGCTGCAGAACCTGCTCGAGGAAGGTGTACCCATCCGCGATCTGCGCAGTATTGCCGAATCTCTGGCGGAACAGGGTGGGCGCAGTCAGGATCCCGACGTGCTTACGTCGGCTGTTCGCACCACCTTGTCGCGCATGATTTATCAGAAAATCAACGGGATGGAGGAAGTTTTGCCGGCCATGACGCTGGAGCCGAATCTGGAACAGTTGTTGCTTCAGTCCATGCAGGGTGCACGGGAAGGCGGGCCGGGAATTGAACCGGGACTGGCGGAGAGCATGCTGCATTCACTGCAGGAACAGACCCGGCGCCAGGAGTTGAGCGGGGAGGCGGCGGTCCTGCTGGTGTCACCCCTGTTGCGCCGCTGGCTGGCACAGTTCGTTCGCGGTTCGATACCCGGAATCAGCGTACTGTCCTACAACGAGGTCCCGGCGCAAAAACAGATCAGGGTCATCGCCACCATCGGCGGCGAGTCCTGGCAGAAGGCGGGGTGATCCCCTCTCCCCGGGGGAGAGGGGGACAAGGAATGGCTGTATACATGGAGGTAACAGGCAATGAAGATGAAACGGTTTATCGCCGCCGGAATGCGGGATGCGATGCAGCAGGTCGGCGAGGAGCTGGGGCCGGATGCCCTGATACTTTCCAGTCGCAAGACGGAAGACGGCGCCGAGATCATTGCCGCAGTTGACTACGAGGAAGAATTGCTGGATGCCGGTGATTCATCCACGGCAACACCAGTCGAGGCGCTCAGTCAGTCCGTTCAGGAGTCTGTTCCGGCCGTTGCCGAAACTGCTGCGTCTGCAGTGAAGGAGGAGATGCCTGCACCGTCCGTCGATGATGAGTCGCTGCAGGAAGTGCGCACCGAGATAAGGGCATTGCGCAGCATGCTGGAAGTGCCGTTGTCGCAGCTCGGCTGGGACGAGGTCAGGCGACGTGAACCGGTGCGTGCCGCGATCGTCGAGCACCTGGATGTCATGCAGGTTCACCCGGTGATAGCCAACCGGATTGCCGACGGCGTCAGCGCGATCAACGACGACCGTGAGGGGTGGAAGCAGGCCACTTCCATTCTCGAGGGCATGCTTCCCGTTATCGACGACGATCTCCTGGCCAGCGGCGGAACGGTTGCACTGGTCGGCCCGACCGGGGTCGGCAAGACCACCACGATCGCGAAAATAGCGGCGGCCTTTGCCATGCGGCACGGACGCCGCCATGTCGCGCTGGTCAGTATGGACCATTACCGCATCGGCGCACATGAGCAATTGCGTACCTACGGGCGCCTGCTAGGTGTACCGGTGCACATCGCCGGCGATGCGCAGGAACTGCATGCCGTCCTGAACCAGATGCACGATCGCAAGCTGGTCCTGATTGACACTGCAGGCACGAGCCAGCGGGATACGGAACTGCCGGACAAGTTTGCCGCGCTGGACACCGGTGATGCGGATATTCGCCGCTACCTGGTACTGTCTGCGACCGGACAGGCGGAACTGACGGATGACATAGTCCGTTCCTTTGCATGCATCGGGCCGGACAAGTGCATCCTGACCAAGCTCGACGAGGCGACCGGGATCGGTGGCGTGCTGTCGGTGCTGATCAAGCATCGACTGCCGCTTGCCTGGACGGGCAACGGCCAGCGGGTACCGGATGATTTCCACCCTGCGCGTGCGCACGAGCTGGTAATGCTGGCAGAAGCGCTGGCCGGGGAAGATGCTGCCATGCATGCAAACGCGTCATGGCTGCACGCAATGAATTCCGCGGGGGGCGATGCGCATGTACACGCATTCCTCTGAGGCGACCGACCAGGCCGCAGGCCTGCGCCGGCTTTCGCGGCAGCGGCCGGTGAAGGTCATGGCCGTAGCCAGCGGCAAGGGCGGCGTCGGCAAGACCACGGTATCGGCCAACCTGGCCGTCATGCTGGCACGCCAGGGCAGGCAGGTCATGCTGCTCGACGCCGACCTGGGACTGGCCAATGTCGATGTCATGCTGGGCCTGAATGCACGCCATAATCTCTCGCATGTCATCGCCGGCGAGGCGACGCTTGAGGAAGTGATCATCGAGGGACCGGCGGGAATCAGGGTGGTCCCGTCCGCATCCGGTAAACACAATATGCTCAACCTGGCGGCTTCGGAACAGGCCGGGCTGATTCGTGCATTCGGTGAACTCACGCACGACGTGGATATCCTGCTGGTCGATAACGCCGCGGGTATATCCGACAGCGTGGTCACCTTCGCGCGCGCTTCCCACGAGGTGATCGTGGTGGTTTGTGACGAGCCGGCATCGCTGACGGACGCCTATGCGCTGATCAAGGTGCTGCACCGTCATCACGGGGTGGACCGTTTTCACATCCTGGCGAACATGACGGGGACGGCCCACGAGGGCCGGCAGCTGTACGAGAAACTGTCACGCGTCACGCAGCGTTTCCTCGACGTCACACTCGGGTTTATGGGGGCGGTGCCGCACGATGACTATCTGCGCAGGGCAGTGCAGCGGCAGCAGGCGGTGGTCGAGGCCTTTCCACGCAGCCGCTCGGCGCTGGCGTTCAGAAAGATGGCGGACAAGACGGACAAGTGGCCATTGCCGAATCTGGCCAGTGGCCAGCTGGAGTTTTTTGTCGAGCGCCTGATCCATGCCGGACAGGAGATGGCCGGGAGCCCGGCATGAACAGACAGGAGCGAACAGACCCTGTCGCTGCCGGGTGTCAGGCGTATTCGTCGATATGCGGCAGGCCGGTGTCCGCGTCTTCCTCTTCAGGTTGTCGATGCCGCCTGGAGCGGGGCTCGTGTTTGTCTTCGCGCGGTTTGCGGTGTGGCAGCGGCTGTGTCCGCGGCCGGATGTCCGGTGCGGGCGGCAGATGGCTGATGCGGTCGAATGATCCCATGATGTGGACTCAGACTGGTTATCCCATGGCTGTTATATCGGCAGCGGGAGGGGGTACTTTATGATTGCGGAAGATTATTTCTCGGGCAGTGAATCGGATGCGCCGGAGCGGACAACAACAGCAGGCCGGCATAACAGGAACCTGAGCAGTATTGTCAGCACCATCCGGGACGACGGACCGTCGGTAGTGGAAGGGCTGGAGCCGGCGCAGGATGCGGAAAACACCGCAACACCGGTGGCTGACATTCCGGAACCCGCTGTGCAACGGCAGCGGGTAAGGGCATTGCCGGGTATTACAGTTATGCTGAGGGTGTCTGCCATGCTGTCGGGCCTTGTGTTGTTATGCAGTGTCGCGCTGCTGGCCAGCGGCAAATACCCGGCAATCGATGAGCGTGGATTGTACCTGGCTGAACTGCCCGCAGGGCTGGTTACAGAAATGACGGATGCGATGGCCGGTATACAGGTCATGTTTACGCAGTGGATCGCTCGAGTGGGCGAGCTGTTCAGCGGTCTTGCGTCACGGGAATCCGAAGGGGCCTTGATTGCTTCGCCGGATATGAACGCAGTCGCGGCAAGGCAGGCGCAGATTATTGCACGACTGGACGCACTGGCGGCCACGGTCACTGCGCTGCAGGTCCGCTTTGACCGGCAACAGGCCGCACAGGTAACAGGCAGTGTGACACAGCAGGCCGCGCAGGCATTACAGCTCAAGGCCCTGAAGGCACAGCTGGTCGAACTGCAGCAGCAGACAGCGGCCAGTCCCGCCGCACCGGCCCGGCCGGCCGTGCAGTCCCGCGGCACACTGGCCGATACGCGGACGCCAAAAACCGGTGACTGGGTTGTGAATGTGGCCTCGTCATCCAGGGAGGGTCCGATCAAGGCCCTGCAGCACAAACTCCTGCAGCAGGATATTCGCACCGAGCTGCAGCGCACGGACGTGCAGGGCAAGCCGCGCTATCGGTTGCGTGTCACGGGATTCTCCTCGGGCGGCGAGGCCAGGCGCTATGCGGCCCGCCTCGATCAGCAGGCGGACCTGCAGGGTGCCTGGGTCAGCAGGCGCTGAGTTTCGAATGCGTCGGAAAAGGCTGCATTCAAAGGCTTAATTCCCGGGCGGTCGTGACGATATATAGGGAGCGCGGTATACCGACTGGTAGCGTCGAGCCGCGCAATCGGCAGGGCTGGACGCCGTGCCGCTGAATTCAGGATGACATTCAGACCAATCAAGGGAATGAAAATGGCAGAAGAATCAGCAAGTAATATTTCGATAGACGACAGCCTGCTGGCCCGCCTCGAGAACTGTACAAACCTGCCCAGCCCGCCGACGGTGGCCATACGCATCATCGAGCTGTCCAACGACCTGAACGTGGACATCGGCAAGGTGGCCGATGTCATCAGCATGGATCCCGCGCTGAGCGCCAAGATCCTGCGCATTGCCAATTCACCCATTTACGCCCTGCGGCGCAAGACCGAAAATCTTCACCAGGCCATTACACTGCTGGGCCTCAACGGCACGCTGACGCTGGCGCTGAGTTTCTCTCTCGCGGCGAGCATGAACAACAACGCCTCCCAGGGATTCGATTACAATCACTTCTGGCGGCGTTCGCTGGCATCGGCGACCTGTTCCCGTCGGCTCGGCATCGCCATTAACCTGCGCAAGGGGGAGGAGCTGTTCCTGGCCGGCCTGTTGCAGGATATCGGCATGCTCGTGATCGACAAGATGGATCCGGAGTTCTACCAGCAGCTGAGCATCAACCAGAGCAACCACGAAATACTGGCTGCCGGCGAAGCGGACAGCCTGGGTGCTGACCATGCCGTGATCGGTGGCTGGATCATGAAAAAGTGGGGCATGCCGGACTACCTGATCGACAGCATCATGCAAAGTCATGACAGGGAGGCAGCTGCCGAAGACAGCAAGCACCAGTCTTTTATCAATTGTATATCGCTATCCGGTCCGCTGGTCGATGCCATGCATGAACAGGACGAGTCCGACGAACTGGATGCGGTTGTTACGCAAATCAAGACCCGGCTGGATGTCAGTGACGAGAATTTCAGTTCCATGATGGAATCGCTGGACATGGACTTCCGCGAGGCCGAGGACCTGTTCGATACCGATCTCAGCGATTACAGTTTCTCCGATACCCTGCTGGACCGCGCCAAAGAGGCGCTCATCATAAAGAACCTCGAGACGATGCAAAAGGCCGACAAGCTGCAGGAAACGGCTGAAAGGCTCGAATCGAAGACGCAGGTGCTCGAGGAAAAGACACGTCGTGACGGTCTTACCGGTTTGTACAACCGCGCCTACCTCGACGATCGCCTGGAGAAGGAGTTTACCATGGCGAATGAACGCGGCTGGCCGATGGTCGTGATGTTTGTTGATCTTGATCACTTCAAGCATGTCAATGACACCTATGGCCACCAGGCGGGTGACCAGGTCCTGCAGAGCACCGCCCGCGCGCTGGTAGACGGTACGCGTGACGAGGACATCGTAGCGCGCTACGGCGGCGAGGAATTCATAGTGATTGCGCCGGGCCAGGGAGATGAAACCGCCCGGATAATCGCAGATCGCCTGGTAAACATGTGCCGGAACATGACGCACATGGTCACAGGTAACCAGGAAATTGTCGTGACAGCATCCATCGGGATTGCGGTCCTGGACGATGAGCGTCAATTCATGTCGGTTACTGAAATGATCGAGGCTGCGGACAAGGCGCTGTATGCTGCCAAAGAGTATGGCCGGAACCGCTTTGTTGTGTATACCGGTCAGCTGGACAATGAAGCGATGCTGGTAACCGGCACGTCACCGGCGGCATAGGGTTCATTACCGTACATATGTTTCAGGGCAGGAGCGCTACGCGACTCCGCGGTGACTTGCCTGCACGCGCGAATTAGCAGACTTGTGGTTTTTACATGTATGCCCGCCGCCAAAGGTGCGCCGGGTTTTTTTGGGCGGCCCCGGGCAGCGAGCTGAGGGTCGGCGACCCGACGCAGGCCGGGACCGGGGGCGGGAATGACGGCGAGTATCTCCTGACTATCAGCCTGTTCCGCTCAGGGGGTACCCCTGCACCAGCCAGTCAATTATTGCCGCGTAAAAAGCCTCGGCATGCGATATTGCAGAACCCTGTAT
>JABDRC010000012.1 GCA_013041945.1 Halobacteria archaeon | reverse complement strand
TCCGGCACCCTGCCCATGAACCTGAACATGCCGGCACTCTGCTGAATGACGCCATCGGTGAGCCGGGTGAAGACCAGCTCCACGATCCAGCAGAACTCGCCGATGCGCATGGCACCCGCCATGCGGCCGCTGCCCTTCATGGTATGAAAACTGCGCTGCAACTCGGCAATGAGATCCCTGTTTTCAGGCTGCGTGATCCACGCCGGAATGGATACCGAAATCCTGTCAAACTCGTCTGTCGCCTCTTCCAGGAAGATATCGACAATCTCCTGATCGGCGTCATCACCCAGCACCGGGAAATTCTCTGCAACGACAGCCGGCAGCTGCTCGATGCCGGGTACGGCTTCAGCCGGGCCCGCGGCAGTCTTCACCAGGACGCTATCGCCCACATATTCAGGACCGTCCGCCGGCGACACAGAGGCCCCGTCCAGCGTCGGAATATCTGCGGGAGCGAAAGCTGCGCCACCCGGCTTGCTGAATGCATGTGCCTGCCGGGCAAGGTTGTCGATATCACCGGACAAAACCAGGCCGGGCTCCCTGACCTGCCCGATCAGCGCTGACAACGCGGTCGGCACCTGTCGCAACAGATCGACCACGCCTGCACTGACATCCACGTTGCCGTCGAGCAGGTTATTGACCAGGTGCTCCATGGCCCAGGAGAATTCGCCCGTTGCCATGGCCCCGACCATGCGCCCGCTGCCCTTGAGCGTATGCAGGGAGCGGCGTATTTCGGTCAGTGCATCCTGGTCAGACGGGTCCTCACACCATGCCGGGATCAGCCTGGTGACTTTTTCGAGTTCCTCGGCAGCCTCCTCGTTGAAGATCTCGATGATTTCAGGATCGCCCCCGCTGTTGATCACCTGCAGCGAAGTGACTTCATTGTCCCCGCTGCCCGCAGCGGCAGACACGGGAGTCGCATCAGTGGTGTTGTCAGCCGGCGACTGGCCAGTGACATCGTCAGCGGGAGATGCAACAGGTTCCTGCCCTGCCTCGATGTCTTCTTCCTGCGGCTCGATCTCGGGGCATGCATAACCGAGTTTCTCGATACTGTCCTCGGCGATTTGCATCGCCCGGTGGCCGTAGTCACGGTTCTCGACCAGCTCCTCGACACAATACTCGATGCTGCAAATCGCATCTGCCAGCGTGTCCAGGTCTTCCTCGGACAGTTCACGGTGACCCGTGACAAGTTCCCTGGCAATAAATGTGCGAACCATACTGGTTACGATTGCCAGACGGTCCTGGTCGGCCATTTGCAGACCGCCGTGGATCCGGTTCAGGATAACCGGCACATCCGCAAGCAGCTCGAAATCACCGCAGGACCGCAGGAACTCGTTGATGGATTCCTTGGCGCTCGCCATATCATCCATCACGGCACCGATGACGGCATCCCGACCCTGCCTGAAGGTAACGTCATCGTTGTCGCCGCCGGACTGCTGGCTGTCAATGCTGGCACTGATATCCGCGAGTGCGTCCTCGATGGCAACCATCGTGTTGGCCATCTCGGAAAAATCGCCCTCCGAGGCCTGATGGACACCTTCCGCACAGCCTCGCAGCAACTGCTCGTCGCCTGCAACAATCTCGCCCAGCCTGTCCATACCGATCATGTCGAGCATATTGCCGAGCGCATGCAGTTCGTCGGCAACGGTAGCCAGCACCTCGGTGCCGGTGCGATCGCTTTTCAGGAATTCGTCCAGCTGTTCCTTGATGCGTCCGATGTCCTCGCGTACGGTTCCGGACACGGTCTGCAGCAATTCCTCGCTGCAGGTCGGAAGACCGTCGCTGCCGCCCGCAGATGCGCTTTCATCCGCCGATATCCCCAGCCCGTAGGTCGACCTGATGGACGCAATGCGTGCGGAACCGCCTTCCGATTTATAGACCTGGTACAGCAGGTTCTTCAGTAAATCGTCTGTCAGCACGCCGGAGAATACTGCCTCACCCTGCTCCATGAGGCGCTTGATATGCCGGTCGATCTGGCCGAACAGGCGCTTGATGCCCGGCGTGACCTCCAGTGCGCCATCCTGCAGCAGTTCCGCCACACCGGCAGCCACCCACCACAGGCGCGCGACCGGTTCACTGCCGGCATTCTGCTGCAGGTGATTGAGTATTTCGACAAGCATCTGCAGGCCGGTGCCGCTTGCACCATTACGGTACCAGTCAAGCAGACCGCCCTGAAAACGGGTGCGTGCCGTCCGTGCCAGGGCTGCGACATCCTGCTGCGCATGCTCCGCCCGCAGGTCGAAGACTGTAACCGGCACCCTGACCGACAGGTCCGGGGAAAACACGGCATCTTCCTCGAGTGGCTGCTCGCCACGGGTTGCACGCAGGCTGTTGATCAGCGGGAACAGTACATCCAGCTTGTCCGGACGACCTGCACGAAGACTGTAGAGATATTCCGGGATCTCCAGAAAGCCCTGCATCAGCAGCTCCAGAGCGGTTTCCGGCTGGTCTACGGAATCCAGCAGCAGGTCGGCAAGCACCTCCTCCATCTCACCGGTCAGGAGATCGGCTCCCTTCAGATTCACCATCTGCAGCGGACCGCGCGCCTCATGCAGGTGCGCAACACACCCCTGCAGGGATTCCCTGCTCTTGTTGCCGGCATATTCCTCTAGATAATGCCGCGCCTGTTTCAGGGTCTCGGCCAGTTCATTGCGGATCCAGCTCAGCGCGTTATAGTCGATTGCTTCTTGCATAATGTTCCCTTGCAGACTGCTACCGGATGACGGCCGCGCCTGGCACCTGCGCCAGCGATGCAGGACCTGTAATAACGTGACCAGCCTGTTGCAATATACGCATCATTTACCCGGGCAAGTCCGGCGGTGAAATTCACCTCCGGCCTCGATTATCATGACGATGCCCTACTGCGGCAGCTTGAAGCCTGCCACCGAAGTATCGAGATCCTGTGCCAGACTGGACAGGCCATCAATCGATCGCGATGTCTTCTCGGCACCTTCGGTTGCCTGGGTTGTCAGCTTCTGAATGCCACTCATGGATGTGGTCAGCTCGGCAGCTGCAACCGCCTGTTCCTGCGCGTCGCTGGATATACTCTGAATCAGATCGGCGAGCTGGTCGGACACGCTCTCGATCTCTTCAAGCGCGCTACCGGCATCCTCGGCAAGCTGGGCACCGTTGACCACACCCGAGGTACTTTTCTCCATGGAAATAACTGCCTCGTTGGTGTCGGCCTGAATCGTTTTCACCAGGGCCTCGATCTGCTTGGTCGCGTTTGCCGACCGCTCGGCGAGTCGCTGAACTTCGTCGGCAACCACCGCGAAACCGCGGCCAGCCTCACCCGCCATGGCCGCCTGGATGGATGCATTCAGTGCCAGGATGTTGGTTTGCTCGGCAATGTCATTGATAAGCTCGACGATGTCGCCGATTTCCTGGGAGCTTTCGCCGAGTCGCTTGATTCGTTTCGAAGTCTCCTGGATATGTTCGCGAATCGTGTCCATACCGTCCATCGTACGCTGCACGGCCTCGCCGCCCTTCTTGGCGATTTCCACCGATCGCATGGCCACCTTGGATGATTCATTGGCGTTGGTGGACACCTCGGACATGGTCATGGACATGTCGGCAATGGACTTGCCGGCCACGTTGATGTCCTCGAACTGCTTCTTGCTGGCGGTCGCCAGCTGGGTCGCGATCTGGTTGGTTTCCTGCACCGATGACGACAGCTGGGACGAGGTATCGTTGATGGTCTTCACCAGGCCACGAAGCGAGTCCACCGTCACATTGATGGAGTCTGCGATTGCACCCGTGAAGTCCTCGGTCACGGTCGTGCGCACCGTCAGGTCACCGGATGCAAGGTCGCCCATTTCATCAAGCAGCCGCACGATGGCTTCCTGGTTATGCACGTTTTCGCCCTCGACCAGGTGGCTGCGCTTGCGGGTATTCATGAGGGTTTCGAAACCCATGAGGAATAACATGATCAGTGCTACAGCACCGAAAATATACGCCAGCTTGTTGCTGACCAGACGGCTTGCAGCACTGGCTGCCAGCTCCGTCTTTAGCTTGTTGGCTGCGTTGAAGAGCATTTCGCTCCGTCCGGTAATACCCGCCACCGCGGCCTGAATGGTCACCAGTTCATCCGCATTTTCGACAATGGTGCCGACGTTGTCGCTGACCCGGCTGAACAGCAGCGCGATCTTCTGCAGCTTGTCCTTGAGTGTCTTGCCCTGCAATTTTTTTATGCCGCCGGTACCGCGCATGAAGCCGTCCAGTACGCGACCGAATTCCTTCGTATCTGCAGCAAACAGGATGGCGGCGGACTCGGTATCGATGCCCCGCATGACGTCGTTCAGGCTGTTGACAATCCGCTGACCCAGCACGGACTGGTTGCTGGCAAGCTTTACCTGTGTCGAACTGGCACCCTGCTTCACCAGTGTGTTGGTCACATCCTGCGTATGCTCCATCAACTGGGGCATAACCTCGGACATGAGACTGGTTGATTCGGCCATGGCCATGATCAGGACCTGGCCTTCCAGCACTGCATCGATATTGGGACGAAATCCGTTCCAGGTCTTGTCCAGATTGACCACGGCCAGACTTTCCGGCGACTTGCCCGAACCGGCCCCGTTACCGAAATCGCTCATCTGCTTTCTGAGGATGCTGCTGAAGGCCTTCTTGGACTGGCTCATCCTGGCGAAGGCGGTTTCATCGCCAGTTGTCGCTGCCAGCGCATATTTCGCGACTCGCTGCGACTGGATAAGCTGCTCGCTGACATCGGTCATGCGCGACTGGTGTCTGCTTGCATGGTCGCCCACTGTTACGAAGGTCCAGACCATAGCACCTAAAGCACACAGCATAATGAAGAAATACATCTTCATTGTGCTCCTTGCTCCACCCTTCTTCGAATTGAACATCTTCATAATGGTCCGTCTCCTGACAGATTTGGTCACAATATTATGATTACCGGGTCAGCCCTCTGTTTCCTGCAATCCGTCAGACGGCGGCCTGCAGGAATTGCGGTGAATCAGCAAGTTTGTGCAGACTGAAGATCGCCCAGGTCAGACTGCCCCGGCGAAATACGTGCTGCGTATAAGGCAAGAGGAATTCATCAACCTCTGCATCTTCAAGCGAATATTCATCATCCATGAAATGTTTCAGACCGAGCACTTCGTCAACGATCAGGCCGGAATAGAAACCGTTGTAATCGATCACGAGCACGCGGGCCTTGCCGGTAATCCTTGTCACTGAACCGGTCAGGCATCCACTCAGGTCAATCACCGGCAGCAGGTTGCCGCGGATATTCGCAATGCCGCGCACCCATGGCTGCGTCAACGGCACCCTGGAAAGTTCCGGGACGTCCAGAATCTCAACCACTTCACCAAGCTGCGAGACCAGGTCATTGTTGCCGATGCGATAGGTAATACCGGCCCATTCCTTCGTCGTCTCGGTCTGGTCATCGTGGCTGCCACCGGTCCCCCGGCAGCCGTCCTCGATTGCCTTCAGATACTCGACCGGGTGAGTGCTGTTCATCTGTTCCATAGCCTTATGCCACAAGTGCCTGGTTGATGAGTGACAGCAGCGTGTTTTCCCGCACCGGCTTGGTTACGTAGTTCGATGCGCCCTGGCGCATGCCCCACACCCGGTCCACCTGCTGGTCCTTGCGGGTCACGATTATGACCGGGATGTCGGCCGTTTCCGGGTCGGAGGTCAGTTGCCGCGTGGCCTGAAATCCGTTCAGCCCGGGCATCACGACATCCATCAGGATGAGGTCGGGTTTTTCGCGCCTGGCCGTCTCGATACCCTCCTGGGCATTACCCGCTGTCACGGTGGAGTAGCCGTTCTTCTCGAGCATTTTCTTGAGCACGTGAGTATCGGTCGGAGAGTCGTCAACTATCATGATGTGTTTCATCGGTGGTGCCTCTTTAATCTGTCAGCATGTGGCAATCGTCGGTATGGACTCAGCTGCCTGTACCGGAGTTACAGTGCTCTTCGATTGCCGCCAGCAATTCTTCCCGAGTAAACGGCTTGGTAATGTAATGATCGGACCCGACGACCCGCCCGCGTGCACGATCGAACAGACCGTCCTTGCTGGAAAGCATGACGACCGGGGTATGACGAAATATCTTGTGATGCTTGATCAGTGCGCAGGTCTGGTAGCCGTCGAGGCGCGGCATCATGATGTCGAGAAAAATCAGGCTGGGTCGGTGGTCGGCGATCATGCTGAGCGCCTCGAACCCGTCGGTCGCGACGATGACCTCAAAACCTTCGTTCCTGAGCAGGGTCTCGGCCGTGCGGCGGATCGTCTTGCTGTCGTCGATGACCATGATCCTGGTGGTCGCTTGGCTATCGGTCTCGGTGGCCCCGTCGATGCTGTCGGGAGCCGTCATATCACCAGCCGGTACGCTACTTTGCATGATGACCTCTATACGTTTGTTTTGGCAGACATTTAAACCAATACCCGAGTCTTCCCCGCGCCCCCGGCCATGCCACAGCCACTTCCCGAAGCGATATAATTTAATATTGGCATTCTGATACAACGATTTATCGTCATCCTGTCTGCAAACTTTACGACCGGCGAACCACGGGCCGCGAGCCCCTCGCATACCAGCAAAAAAGGAAGCAAATGGACATCAAACTCGGCGTTGTCATGGACCCGATCGGGGCCATCAATTTTCACAAGGACAGCACCCTGGCCATGCTGCTGGCGGCACAGCAGCGAGGCTGGTCGCTGCACTATATGGAACAGGACGACCTGTTCCTGGAGGACAGCCACTGCCAGGCCCGCATGACCCCGCTGACGGTTCACGCGGACGAGCACAACTGGTTTACCCGGGGCGAGGCCACCACCCGCCCGTTGTCCGAACTTGACGTGGTCCTGATGCGCAAGGACCCGCCGGTCGATCTCGAGTACCTGTACACCGGCTTCCTGCTGGAACGTGCCGAGGCAGACGGCGTCCTGGTCGTCAACCGGCCCGCCTCCGTGCGCAATGCCAGCGAGAAGCTGTATACCGCGTGGTTCATGCAATGCTGCGCCCCCATGCGCGTCTCCCGCGACAAGCAGGTACTGGAGGCGTTCATCCACGAACACGGTGATATCGTGGTCAAGCCACTCAACGGCATGGGGGGTGCCTCGGTGTTCCGTGTGCGGAAAGATGATCCCAACCTGCATGTCATCCTCGAGACCATCACCGACGACGGGCGGCAGACTGCCATGGCGCAACGCTATATTCCCGAGATCGCGCAGGGCGACAAACGCATCCTGGTGATCGACGGCGAACCGTTCCCGCATGCACTGGCGCGCATCCCGGCGGCCGGCGAGACTCGCGGCAACCTGGCGGCCGGCGCCACCGGCAAGGGTGTCGACCTCAACGAGCGCGACCACTGGATCTGCCAGCAGGTCGGCCCGACGCTGCGCGAGCAGGGGCTGCTGTTCGTCGGGCTGGATGTCATCGGCGACTATCTCACCGAGATCAACATCACCAGCCCGACCTGTATCCGCGAACTCGACAAGATCTACAAAACCGATATCGCCGGACAACTGATGGACAGCATCGAAAAACGGCTGCAGCAGCGGTGAGCACCCTGCGCATTCTGGGTCTGCTGTGCCTGCTGGCGGCCGGCTGCGCCCGGCAGCCCGGCCCCGTGTTTCAGGACCAGGTGCTCGCCTTCGGCACGGTCATCGATATCACCATCGACGGTGTCGAACCGGCGCTGGCGGAGCAGGCCGGCGCCGAACTGGAACAGCTGTTGCTCGGCTGGCACCGCGACTGGCACGCCTGGGAGCCCGGCCCGCTGACCCGGGTGAATGCGGCACTGGCAGACGGACAGACCATCCAGGCCGATTCCGCGCTCCTGCCGCTGATCGTCGAGGCCAATCGCCTGTCCACGCTGAGCAGCGGCCTGTTCAACCCGGTAATCGGCAGGCTGCTTGCACTGTGGGGTTTTCAGGGCACGCCCCTGCCTGAAGGCACCCTGCCGGATCCGGCTGCGATCGAGGCCTGGCTGGCGCGGGCACCTGGCGTCGATGACATCACGCTGGAGGGTGACCGGCTCGCCAGCCGCAACCCGCTGGCCGCCTATGACCTCGGCGGCTTCGCCAAGGGCTACGCCATCGACCGCTGCATCGAACACCTGCGCCGGCTCGGTATCGAAAACGCCATCGTCAATACCGGCGGCGACCTGCGTGCCATCGGTACGCGCAGCGACAGGCGCTGGCGCATCGGCATCCGCCACCCGCGCGAAGACACCATCATCGCCAGTATCGATACCGACGGTGACGACAGCGTATTCACTTCCGGAGATTACGAACGCCTGTTCAGTGTGGAGGATGTGCGTTACCACCATATCCTGGATCCGCGCACCGGCTACCCGGCAAACGGCAGCAGTGCCGTGACCGTGGTGCACGATAATGCGGCGATCGCGGATGCCGCAGCCACCGCGCTGTTCGTCGCCGGCCCGGACGAATGGCAGGCCATTGCAGAACGCATGGGCATCGAGCGTGTCATGCTGGTCGACCGTGATGGCATGATCCACCTGACGCCGGCCATGCGCGAGGTGATCACGCTGGCGAAAGATGTCATTGCCAGGGTGAGGATCAGCGATCCGTACCAGGCGCGGCCATAGAAAAAAGGGGAAAAGCGGACAGACCACGATAATCATTCAATCGGTTTGACTGATTTATATACAGGCAGTCCGGCCCGTGTTCCTGGCCGCGAATGCGACAGATTCCTACCCTGCGTGCCGATTCTGGCCGCTGTCACCGCCTCCACCAGGGCGTTTACTCTCCTGCATACCGGCCCGGACTGCTGCCCGGCCCAGCCTGATCATTTTATAGTACTGATATTTATATGGTTATATGGCGTCAATAACGCGTCCCATGATCT
>JABDRC010000125.1 GCA_013041945.1 Halobacteria archaeon | reverse complement strand
GCCACCATCCGTATCCTCATGCAGGGCACGTACGCGGTTGTCTACCAGACTATCCGGTTCTGTGGGATCATGCTGATAGCGATGAAAGGCCTGGTTGCGGTGGTCAAATCTCGCCAGCCCATTGTTGGTGGCGATCCACAGCATGCCATTTCGGTCTTCAATGATCGCTTCCACCTTGTCGCCAGGCAGACTCGAAGCATCCTCGGGGTCATGCCGATAATGGGTAAAACCTCCACCCCCGGCATTCATCCGGTTGAGACCGCCGCCATCAGTTCCGATCCAGTGTGTGCCATCGCTATCCTGAAAGATGACGCGGATTCGATCGCTGCTGAGGCTTGAAGGATCGGATGGATCATGCCGGAAGTTGATGAAATCATCCGACTCGTACAGATATCGACTTAACCCACCCCCGTCTGTGCCTAACCAAAGTTGACCGGAATGATCAACGTAGGTTGTCCATATCCAATCGTGCGGAAGCGAACGGAGATCTTTGTGATCATGCTGATAAACTTCAATATCATAGCCATCATAACGGTTCAGCCCCTCCTGGGTGCCAAACCACATAAATCCATGCTTGTCCTGCACTATTGAATTCACGGTTGCCTGAGACAGGCCATCATTGGTGGATAAGATGCTTAACTGGATGTTTCGGGGCAGAAGCCCGGAGCCGATATCGGTTCTCGACAGGCTGTCGTTCGCCAACACATCACGCAAGCACACCAGGGTCAGGATCATGAGACCAAAGAAAAACGCCAGCCGGTAACGCAGGGCGGATGGCTGGATAGGATCGAGCAGATTGTGTATGCCTTGTTTCATTTCAATTTAATGACAGAGATTCGCTATTGAATGATCCATACAGTGTGAGGTTACGGCTTATAAGTAGATTCCTTAGCTGTATCCCCTGATTACTGTCAATCATAGACGCAGTATCCGCTCCATGCTGGCTGAGGACACACGACTTATCATCCTGTGCAGTGGAGATCGACACTCAATCCAGCTTGTCACAGTGCCAACCCGTTCCCTCGCGCAACTGCAGCAGGCGCGAGAAGTCTGCCGCCGGCTGGGGGCGGGCATAGCCAAAGCCCTGACCCATGTGGCAACCCGCCTCGACGAGAAACCGGTATTGCGCTTCGGTCTCCACCCCTTCGGCGGTGACTTGCAAGCCCAGTTCGCCAGCCATGGCGATGATCGCGGACACCACCTGCGTCGCATTCGCATCACGCGGGACCTCCGCCAGAAACGCGCGATCGATCTTCACCGTGCGCCAGTGCAGTCGGGTCAGGTAGGCCAGGGCGGAATAACCGGTGCCAAAATCATCGATGTCAATGCGCATCCCCTTGGCGCTGAGAGTCTGGAACGCCTGTTCGACCAATGGCAGGTATTCCACAATCCGGCCCTCGGTGATTTCCAGTTCCAGATCGCTGTAGGCGATGCCGGCATCCTCCACGGCCTCGATGACCTGGGCCACGAAGTTTTCATCCGCGAGTTGCACCGGGGAGACATTCACCGCGATGCGCAGCGGGTCATGGCCCTGTTGCTGCCATTGTTTGAGTTGCTGACAGGCCTCTGTGACCACCCAGCGACCGATGGGTACGATCAGGCCCAGCTCTTCTGCCAGGGGGATGAAACGGTCCGGGAAGATCAGCTCACCCTCCTCGGTGCGCAGGCGCAGCAGGGCCTCGGCGCCCAGGATGCGCTGAGTGGCGATATCGAACAGGGGCTGGTAGTGCAGTTCAAAGCGTTCTGCTGCCAGCGCCTGCTCCAGTTCGGTGGCCAGCCACACCCGCTCTTGCAGCTGTTGCAGCAGCCTGGAGCTAAAGAAATGATAAGGCATGGGGCTGCCTGCCGTGGTTTCATGCAGGGCAATGCGGGCAAAGCGCATCAGCAGCGCCGGCTCCGTCGCATCCAGCGGAAAGCGGGCAATCCCCAGGTTGCCATTGACATGCATACGCAGGCCTTCCATGGTGTAGTTACCGGTGCAGTCGCGCAGCAGGCGTTCGGCAATCTGGCTCAGCATGGTGTTCTCCTGCTGGCCGTCGAGCAGGATCACGAATTCGTCTTCTGCGATCTGTGCCAGCAGATCGTCTCCCCGCAGATGGTGGCGTAAACGGTCACCGACCCGCTGCATCAGCACCAGGCCGATACGTTGCCCGAAGGTTTCTTCCAGCAGGCGGTATTCGTTCAGTCGCAGCACGCAGAGCGCACCGGGACGGCCTTCCTGTTCGAGTCGTTCCAGGGTGTCCAGAACCTGGGGAGGCACGCCGTCCAGTCCATCCCGCTCACCGGCCTTTTGCCAGAGCTGAATCAGGGTGGCGGTTTGGTGGGTGCTGTCCCGGGTGGACTCAGTCGGCAGCGTGCGACGGGCGCGCCGGGAGAAGGCGATAACATTGTCCGAGCTGAGCCGCAGGGCATCATTCACGCTGTTAGGCGGGTGACTTTGCATCAGAGGGTCCTCGTCAGTCGTGTGTGAATCGGCTATCCAGAAAACGGGGGCGGGGCCGTCCTTGGCTGCCCCCGGGGCTTTGCCTTATTCCTGCGGCACCCATACGTTGACTTTGGCGGACTCGATCAGAGTGTCGGCCCACAGGTAGCCATCGGCCCAGAGGTAACCATCGGCCCAGAGGTAGCCGTCGGCCCAGAGGTAGCCGTCTGTGTAAACGTAGTTGCCGTTCCACTCATAGCCGCCGTTCGGTAGCGGATTACCCTCGGCATCGCGCACATAGTAAACGTAACTGACCTTGCCTTTCGTTTTCTTCTCCCAGACGCTCACCGGACCGCCATAGTGGGCGGTGCCGGCCAGATCGGCGTCGATGTCGAGGCCACGGTTGGCAACGTGAGCGGTGTTACTGTGCACCGCGTCATAGGCGTTGACCAGGCCGGCGCCCTGTTGCAGTACCGAGTAGGCCAGGCTGCCACCGCTGTAGGAGGCCGGATGCGCGGAGCTCATCAGTCGTCCCTTCACCTCGTCCGGCGTCAGCCAGGGCTCGTCCTGCAGCAGCAGGGCGGCGACACCGGAGACCACGGCGGCGGCC
>JABDRC010000122.1 GCA_013041945.1 Halobacteria archaeon | reverse complement strand
AACTGGCGGTGGAATTCCAGAAACAGCAGAGGATCGCGATCGGAATTAATCAGGACGTCGAGATCGGCGGCCATGCCGGACAATGCACCGGCAATGAAGGCCGGTTTCTGGCCGGTGGTTATGCGTGTCAGGGACTGGGAAAACGTCGCGCCTGCAAATGCCTGTGAGACCGGGTCCATCGTTCTGGATGCCTTGTGTGCGCTAGTCCTGTCGCAGGCCCTTGATACTTTCCGCGACCGCGGCGTATGTAAAGGCATCGGAAAAGAAGCGTGATTCATCCAGGCCGTGCTGCATGAACAGCTTGTGACCGGCCTCGACCATGGGCGGCGGGCCGCTCATATAGACATCGTGACCGGACAGGTCCGGGTAGTCGGCCAGCACGGCATCGGTAACGTAGCCGGTCGCGCCGGACCAGTTGTCGCTATCCATGGGCTCCGACAGCACGGGCGTATAGCTGAAATGGGGGTGTTGCTTCAGCCACTGCTGCGGCAACTCATCGAGGTACAGATCACGCCGTGCGCGGACACCCCGGTAAAGGTTGAGGGGTTTGTCGATACCGATCTCGAAGGCGTGCTCGAGTATGCCCTTGATGGGTGCAAAACCGGTGCCGCCGCCGATGAGGATGGCCGGCCGGTCCGAGTCCTCGCGCAGGAAAAACGTGCCCAGCGGTCCGCGCACGCGCCACATGGCCTTTTCCTTCATGCTGTGAAAGACCTGATCGGTGAACAGACCGCCCTCGACAAAACGAATATGCAGCTCGACGAATTCATCATCGTGCGGTGCATTGGCAATGGAAAACGCACGCGGTTCGTGGTCCTTGATCAGGACATCGATGTACTGGCCGGCGAGGAACTGCAGGCGTTCGCTGGCCGGGAGTCTGAGGTAGATGCGAATGACGTCGTGTGCGAGGTGTTCGAGTTTTTCCACGCGGCAGGGTAATGTCTTGACCTCGATATCGCGTGCGGAATCAACTTCGTGCACGATGATCTCCAGGTCGCTTTGCGGCCGCGCCTGGCAGAACAGCGCCTTGTTGGCCGCGGCATCCTGCTCGCTCAATGCAGCAGGCAGGCCCTGTTCATAGGCCACGGATCCGCTGGCCAGGCTGCCCATGCAGGAACCGCAGGCACCGTTGCGGCAACCGTAAGGCAGTATAATGCCCTGGCGCAGCGCGGCATCGAGCACGCTTTCGTCCTGTTCGACTGAAAACGTGTGTCCGCTGGCGCGAATGGTGACCTGGTGAGTCATGTAATGCGTTTCCCGAGTAAAATGGTCAGGCATTGTCGCTGATTTGCAATGGAAGATAAACCGGATAAAGCTGTGTTAATCATGGGCTGCGGCTACATCGGCCGGCGCATTGCACGCCTGTTGCCGGCAGAAAGGTACCGTGTGACCGGCTGTGTGCGCAGCGACGAGAGTGCAGCCGCATTGTCCGCAGCGGGCATCGATGTGCTGCAGGCCGATCTGGATGCCGGGCTCTCCCCGGCATCGGTCAGCGAATTCGATGAACTCTACTACCTGGCGCCGCCGCCGCGCAGCGGCGATGCGGATACGCGCATGGCGACCGTCCTGCAGGCACTGAACAGCCACAGGCTGCGGCGCATCGTCTATATCAGCACCAGTGCCGTCTACGGCGACTGCCGGGGTGCGTGGATCACGGAGGCACAGGCGCTTGCACCGACCAGCGGGCGCGGCCGGCGCCGCCTGGATGCGGAGCGGCAGCTGACGGCCTGGTGCGAACAGCAGGGTGTGCAGTGGACCGTGCTGCGGGTGCCGGGCATCTACGGTCCCGGCAAGCTGCCGCTGGCACGGCTCGAACAGGGCCTGCCGGTGCTGCGCGAGGCCGATGCGCCCTACACCAACCGCATTCACGGCGATGACCTTGCCATGATCTGTGTTGCGGCCATGCAGTCGCCGGCGTGTAACACGGTGTTCAATGTCAGTGACGGACATCCGAGCAACATGACGGATTACTTCTTCCGTGTCGCCGATGCCGCCGGTCTGCCGCGGCCGCCGACGGTGGCGCGCGCGGAAGCCGAACAGGTCCTGTCGCAGGGCATGTTGTCGTTTCTTGCCGATTCCCGGCGCATGAAAAACGACAAGCTGCTTGATCAGCTCGGCGTCAGCCTGATGTACCCGGACCTGGAGGCAGGCCTGGACGGCTGTTTCAGAGACTGAACTCGGCCACCACCGGCGTGTGGTCGGACGGGCGTTCCAGCCGGCGCGGTTCCCTGTCGATGTAACAGGCCGTGCAGCTGTTCGCCAGCGCCTGGCTGGCCAGGATCAGGTCGATGCGCAGGCCCATGTTGCGGCGAAAGGCGGCCGCGCGGTAGTCCCACCAGCTGTAGCTCTTGTCTTCCTGGTCGAACTGGCGAAAGACGTCACTCAGGCCGAGATCGAGGATCGCCTGCAGCGCCTCGCGTTCCGGCGTGCTGCACAGGATGCGTTCATGCCAGGCCTCGGGATCATAGACGTCGCGGTCCTCCGGTGCGATATTGAAATCGCCGACGGTGACGAAGCGCTCATGCGACTTCAGCTGTTCCCCGATATAGTCGGTGACCCTGCCCAGCCAGAACAGCTTGTGATCGTATTTTTCGCTGCCGACTTCCTGGCCGTTGACTACGTAGAGATTCAGTACGCGCACACCATTGACGGTTGTACACAGTATGCGCCGCTGCGGATCATCCAGTCCGGGCACGTCGGTTTCTACGTCACGGGGCTCGTGCCTGCTGATGATGGCTACACCGTTGTAGGTTTTCTGACCCGAAAAGACGACGTGATAGCCGGCATTTTCGATATCCTCGCGTGGAAAGTTCTCGTCGGTCAGCTTGGTTTCCTGCAGGCACAGGACATCCGGTTCCGCGACCGTCAGCCAGTCGAGCACATGCGGCAGGCGGACCTTGAGGGAATTGACGTTCCAGGTTGCTATTTTCACGAAACACCTATCGCCACAGAGGGCACAGAGAAAACAATATCTATCTATAAAGATATACGTTTAATACCGTCTACAAGTCTTAGCTGACCAAAATTTATTAAAAGAGCCTTATGCAGCTTTGTTGCTTTCAGATATGACAAGGTTTGTGCAATATAAATATCAGATAAGCATTTTGCAGATTTAAGTTCTACCACAACACTCTGTTCTACAAGAATGTCGATTCTTTGTCCTTTTATGATTTTGTCTTTATATACCACATCTACGTACGCCTGACGTTCGAAATATATCGAGCGTAATTGAAATTCATGACATAACGCAGATTCATAAATCGTCTCAAGTAATCCGGGGCCAAGCGTTCTGTGTACTTCAATTGCGGCACCAATAATATTATTTGTAACTTCATCGGTCATCCTTGACCTCCTGCGTGGAAGTTACATTATAGTGATGTTGGTTTTCTCTGTGCCCTCTGTGGCAATGATCTTACGCCGCCAGTCCGGAATGTCTGAGTAGTGCATCGATGGTCGGTTCGCGGCCGCGGAATTCGACAAACAGTTCCATGGGTTCGCGCGAGCCACCCTGTTCCAGGATGCTGTGCAGGAAACGATCGCCGGTCTCGCGGTTGAAGATGCCGGTCTCCTCGAATGCGGAGAAGGCATCGGCCGACAGTACCTCCGCCCACTTGTAGCTGTAGTAGCCGGCCGCGTAGCCGCCGCCGAAGATGTGCGAGAAGCCGTTCTCGAAACGGTTAATGGCCGGCGGCCTGATCACCGCCACCTGCTCGCGCACCGCCTCCAGCGTCTCGTGGATGCGCGCGCCCCTGTCCGGGTCGTAGTCGCGGTGCAGGTGGAAGTCGAACAGGGCGAACTCCAGCTGGCGTACCATCTGCATCGCCGACTGGAAGTTCTTCGCCTTGCGCATGCGCTGATAGAGCTCATCCGGAATCTGCTCGCCGGTCTTTACGTGCCCGGAAACCAGATCGAGTGCCTTGCGTTCCCAGCACCAGTTCTCCATGAACTGGCTCGGCAGTTCGACTGCATCCCATGCCACGCCGTTGATGCCTGACACGCCGGCATAGTCTATCTGCGTGAGCATATGGTGCAGGCCATGGCCGAACTCGTGGAACAGGGTGATGACCTCGTCGTGGGTGAACATGGCCGGGTCGTCGCCAATCGGTGGCGAGAAGTTGCAGGTCAGGTAGGCGACCGGGACCTGCAAGCCCTTTCTTGTACGTCGGCGGCAGATACATTCATCCATCCAGGCACCGCCGCGTTTGTGAGGGCGTGCATAGAGGTCGAAATAAAACTCGCCACGTACGTGGCCGTCGGCATCGATGATCCGGTAATACCTCACGTCATTGTGCCAGGTGTCCACGTCGTCGACCTGTCCGATTTTCAGCCCGTACAGACGCTCGACGATGGCGAACAGGCCGTTCACCACGCGCGGCTCCGGGAAATACGGTTTCAGTTCTTCCTGCGAGATGGCATAGCGGTCCTGGCGCAGTTTTTCGGAGTAGTAACCGATATCCCAGGCCTGCAGGTCCTGCCCGCCCTGTGTGTCGGCGGCAAATGTGCGCACATCCTCCAGCTCCCCGACGGCCGCGGGACGCGAGCGCGCGGCGAGGTCTTCGAGGAACTGCATGACCTGGTCGGTCGTCTCTGCCATCTTGGTCGCCAGCGAGCGTTCGGCATAGTTGGCGTAGCCGAGCAGCTGCGCAGCCTCGTGCCGCAGGGTAACGATTTTCTCCATGTTGGCCGCGTTGTCCCACTGGCCGGCGTGCGGGCCCTGGTCGGACGCGCGGGTGACATACGCCGTATAGATTTCCTCGCGCAGGGCGCGGTCATCGGCATAGGTCATCACCGCGTGGAAAGACGGGAATTCCAGGGTGAACACCCACCCGTCCAGATCGCGCTGTTCAGCGGTCTGTTTCGCCAGTGAGCGCGCGCTCTCCGGCAGGCCGGTCAGCAGCGACTCGTCGGTGATCTGCCTGTGCCAGGCATTGGTTGCATCCAGCACGTTGTCGCTATAGGCCGAAGCGAGTTTCGACAACTCCTGCATGATGGCCTTGAAGCGGTCACGCTGTTCCTGCGGCAGCTCGATTCCTGACAGCCGGAAATCCCGCAGGGCGTTGTCGATGACCTTTTTCTGCGCGCTGTCCAGCCGCGCATATTCCTCGCCGTCGGCGATCTGCCGGTAGGCCCGGTAAAGCCCCTCGTGCTGACCCAGTTCGGTGCCGAATTCGCTCAGCAGGGGCAGGCAGGTGTTGTAGGCGTCGCGCAGCTCATCGGTGTTGACCACGGAGTTCATGTGGCTAACCGGCGACCAGGCGCGGCTGATGCGGTCGTCCATGGCTTCCATGGGGCCCACCAGGTTGGCCCAGGTGTAGGTGGTATTCGCGGCGAGCAGGTCCTCGACCTGTTGACGGCCCTCGGCCAGTAATTGCTCCACGGCCGGTTTGACGTGCTCGGGATTGATTGCAGAAAATTGCGGCAGGCCGGTCATGTTCAGCAGCGGGTTGGTCATTCCTTGTGATCCTGTCTGGGTGGCTAAAACGGGGCAAACTTTAGCACGGCCAACTTGCCAGCGCATGCCGAAAACCGGTAACGTTGCCGGCAGATATCAAAAA
>JABDRC010000358.1 GCA_013041945.1 Halobacteria archaeon | reverse complement strand
CAGGACTTCGTATAAAGTCAGAAAGGGCCCGTTGCCGGTCTGCTGCCAGCGCAGCACGATGGATAACAGACAGGCGATCACCGCTATGGCGGTCGAAACAAAGACCGGTGTATCCAGCTTGCGTGTTGTCAGCACAGCTGCCCAGGCCGCGAACGCGGCCATCAGATAGGCGACAACGCCGAGTATCAGGAGGGCCTGCTCAGGATTGTGTGGTGGAGACAGCACGGCCTCTCCCGACGTTCTCCCCGGCGATTCGATGCGTTTTGCCGGGCGATGACAGTTTCAGATAATAGTGCCAGCCAAGACCGGCGACACCGACCAGGGCGGCCGCGAAAAACCAGGCGAGGAACGGATCAAAGAATATCTTGTAGCCCATCCACATCCGAATGGCTTCGAATTCGAGCAGCCCGTGGTCCAGTTGGATGTATTCACCCGGCTTGAGTGTACGCACGGTTTTGTCCGGCAGGATTAATTCCATCGTACCGTTTTCGGTATTGCGCAGTGTCCAGTCGCGCTCGGAATCGAGTGGTGTTTCGATCATCAGTCTGAAATCGAGCCGTTCACCCGATGGCGCCTGCCACTGGTTGTGCTGCTTCCAGTCGTACAACGGGTAGGACGGAAAATGAATCGCGCCACGCGCAATTTGCCCTTCCTTCGAATACCAGTTGATAATCGCCGCAAAACCCTTGTTCGAACTCGTGTAGAAGCGGTAACCCTGGCTGGTGAAAGCCAGGTTGTCACCGATAACGACCGCATCGCTGCCAGCGGGCAGCAGCTGCGAACGCGTTGCCCCGCGCCGGAGCCCGGCGACGTAGTCGACCGTGATGTCGCCCTGCACAAATCCGACCCGCTGCAGGCGATCGAGCGGGTGCCAGGCGCCCTGCTTCGTGAGCGTGACGCTGTTCGCATCGAAGGCCGTACCCTGAACAATTTCAACGCGGCCCTTCATGCTGGTGAGCTGACTCAGCATCGTCAGCAGCGCAATCATCAACAGGCAGATATGGAACATCAGCAGACCGGTGTTCTGCCGGATGCGCGGGTTGAAAACAATCGCTGCCAGCAGGTTGGCCGCGAGCAGCGCCAGCGGCAGGTTGATGTAGAGGCTGGAATGTTCACGGCTGAAATACGACAACAGCACACCGAGCAGCAAGGCGATGATGCCCAGCAGCGTCAGCTTCAGCGACGCCAGTATGCGCAGCCTGTTTACGGCGGCGTCGAACATACCGTCCCCATCCACTCTCTGCCGGTGGTGGTATCGTTACCGGGTAAATTGGAACCGGCCGAGCCGCAGTTGGTTTCTTCCCAGTTGCCGCTCTGCGCAAACGTCACAACTTTTAGCTTGGCGTTGAAGTAATAAGGCTCCTGGTTATAGACATCGGCACTGGCGTCACTCAGTATTTCGGTGTTCGGCGGCAGTCCGGCTTCGGGGCCAACATCGTTCAGGTTTACCAAAAGCGCCTTGTTCTTCCAGCCGTGCGGTACCGCCGTGTGGCACCACATACAGTGCATGCTGCCTATCCGGTCCGCATGAACACCATGCAGGTTGTTGCCCCTGCTGCCGGCGAAACCGCTGTTATTACCGCCATCACCATCGCGGGTTGCATAGGTCGTGAAATCGTGGCATTTGAAGCACAGGCCATTATCCGCATCGGGCGCCGGATCGCGGTCGGTGGCTGCACCAGTCTGGTCGTCCCAGGTGCCCTTCAGGATGAAATCGTTGGCCGAGCCATGTGGGCCCCAGGGATTGTTGCCCGTCGGTGCCACCGAAGTGGGTGCTGTGGTGCTTCCGTGGCAATCGGAGCAGTACATAGTCTGGCTGCCTATAGCGGCTGCGGTGTTCCAGGGCGACAGCCAGGCGTTCGGGTTGGCATTGCCGCGAGCCGCTGTATCTCGCCCTGTTGCGTTGATCACAGGATGCCAGGAGCGATGGTTGAAATGCAGATTGCCGTTGTTCCCGGTATCGAACGTGTTGACGCCCTCGAAATTGCTACCCGCACCAGAGCCGGTCTGACCGCCGGGTTCACCGCTATGCGTGATCGGCGCCTGGAATTCCACAGCCTGATTGGTGTACTGGGTCAGGCCGTTG
>JABDRC010000349.1 GCA_013041945.1 Halobacteria archaeon | reverse complement strand
CCCTATACCGCGGGGCCGGCCGATTGCGAGATGATGGGAATCCCCCTGCATGAACCGCCCACGCTGTATCACGCCAAAGGTTGCGAGAAATGCAACCAGCTCGGCTATCGCGGCCGAACCGGTATCTACGAGCTGGTGACTATCGACGATACAATGCGCAGCATGATTCACGACGGTGGGGGGGAACTCCAGCTCGAGCGTGAAACGCGCAAGAGCACGCCCGGCATCCGTCAGGACGGCTGGCGCAAGGTTCTCGAGGGCGAGACCACCGTCGAGGAAGTGTTGCGCGTCACCCAGGGTGATTAGTACGGCTTCAATCTGGTAAAAAAATGGATATTATGGCCACGGAATCCACGGAAGAACAAGGAATAAATAAATGCCTTACTAGAAATATTTCCGTGTTCTTCCGTGGATTCCGTGGCCATCAAATAAAAAATATTGGCACTCAGAATGGCGCGCACAGCGCACCCTACATCGAACGTTAGTTATGGGCGCCTTTGAATATACGGTTCTGGATCCCGCCGGGCGCGAAAAGAAAGGCGTCATGGAGGGCGATGCCCCGCGCCAGGTGCGGCAGCAGCTGCGTGAGAAGGGCCTGGTGCCGCTGTCTGTCCAGGAAGTGGCCCAGCGCGAGACCCGCAGCCACCGGCAGTTTTCGTTATTCAGGCGCGGTATCAGCGCCACCGACCTGGCCCTGGTGACGCGCCAGCTGGCCACGCTGGTGAAGGCCGCCCTGCCGCTCGAGGAATGCCTGCGCGCCGCCTCGCAGCAAACCGACCGCTCCCGCCTGAAAAGCATGTTGCTTGCGGTGCGCTCGAGAGTCATGGAGGGACACACGCTGGCCACCGGCCTGGGGGACTTCAAGCATGTTTTCCCCGAACTGTACCGGACCACCGTGGAGGCCGGCGAGCAATCCGGGCATCTCGACCGGGTGCTTGAGCGGCTTGCGGACTATACCGAGAACCGCCAGCAGATGCGGCAGAAGATCCAGCTGGCCGTGTTTTATCCGGCGATGCTCACCGTGGTCGCGATCCTGGTGGTGGGCGGCCTGATGACCTACGTGGTACCGCAGGTCGTGCAGGTATTCGACAACATCGGCCAGAACCTGCCGCCACTCACGGTCGGCATGATCGCGGTCAGTGATTTCATGCGCGACTACGGGCTGCTGCTGCTGCTGTCGCTGGTCCTTGCCGGCATCCTGTTCTACTGGCTGCTGAGGAATGAGGACAACCGCCGCCGTTTCCATCGCATGCAGCTGTCACTCCCGCTGGTCGGTCGGCTGGTGCGCGGCATGAACACGGGACGCTTCGCACGCACCTTCAGCATCCTGACCGCAAGCGGCGTGTCGGTGCTCGAGGCCCTGCGTATTTCGTCCCAGGTGATCTCCAACCTGCCCATGCGTGATGCCGTCGACGAGGCAACGGCGCGGGTGCGCGAGGGTGCAAGCATTGCTGCAGCCCTCGAGACAAGTGGTTACTTCCCGCCCATGACCGTGCACCTGATCGCCAGCGGCGAGTCGTCCGGCAAGCTGGAAGAGATGCTGGAACGTGCCGCTATTTTTCAGGAACGTGAAATCGAAACCATGATTGCGGCATTGCTGGGCCTGTTCGAACCCATGCTGATCCTGGTCATGGGCGGGGTCGTGCTGATTATCGTGCTGGCGATCCTGCTGCCGATCTTCGATCTCAACCAGCTGGTTCAGTAACCGCTGGCGGTCTGGTCGATGGTCCCGGGGATGGCAGCCAGGCGCTCCACGCCGGTCTCGATGCGTCCATCCGGATGTAACAACAGCCAGCGATAGCCGGGCGAGACCATATCCACTGCAAAGTCGCTGCTGTTCGGCATGAACTGGATACAGGTGGAGGGTGTCGAGATCAGCTGCACGCCGTTGCGGGTTTCGGTGAATTCCTGGTGGACATGTCCCCACAGGATGCCGCGTATCTGCGGATGCCGGTCGATGACGGCGAAGAACTCGTCCGGATTGTCCAGTGCCATGGTATCCAGCCAGCGGCTGCCCATCGCGACCGGTTGATGATGCATGCACACCAGGGTGTGTGTGTCGGGCGCACCGCTCAGCAGGCTGTCGAGCTCCTGCAGGCGCTCCGGGGGGAAATGCGCGCCTTCGCTGCCGGGGATGGTGGAGTCGAGAAAAACGAAATGCCAGCCACCGTGGTGCAGGTGCGTTTCGAACCGGCACAGCCCGCCGTCCGTCAGGGTGCTGAGCATTTGCCCTTCGTCGTGATTACCGGACAGGCAGTAGACCGGCAGCCCCAGTCCACCAAGCAGGGAAAAGAAGCGTGCGTAGGTCGCCGGTGCCGGCGTGTGGGCCAGATCGCCGGTAGCCAGTACCAGGTCCGCCGGCAGGTGCCTGTGCGCCACGTCGGCAATGACCGCCCGCAGCGACTGCTCCGTGTTCAGGCCAAGCAGGCACCCGTCGGGATTGTCGAACAGGTGGGTATCGGTAATCTGCAGTACCTTGATGGGCCGTGCGGTTGTTGTTTCGCGACTGATCGTTTTCCCCCTGCCGGTTTACGACAGGCTGGCTGTCGTCCGGTATGCCGATTGGCGCACATGGTGACAAATTAGCGCCGGTTTGTCATGGTTGTCACCCGGTATTGTTATCGTCCGCTGTGTCCATCAGCTTGATAAACACCTTGGAGTTGCGCTGGTAGTTGTACAGCAATTTTCTGCCGGTGGGCAGGTCAGACCGGTCGCCCGGCTGAAAACCGCGCTCGCGGAACCAGTGGGCGGTACGGGTCGTCAGCACCACCAGTTTGCGAATACCGCTGCGGATTGCCCGGTTTTCCACGTACTGCAACAGGGTGTCGCCGCGCCCGGAATTGCGATAGTCGGGGTGAATGGCCACGCAGGCCAGCTCGGCATAGCCTTCCTGTGCGCAGGGGTACAGGGCGGCGCAGCCGATAATGGTGCCGTCGCGCTCGATGATCTCGAAGTGCTCGATCTCCATTTCCAGCAGCTCGCGCGACCGCCGCACCAGCACGCCCTCGTCCTCGAGCGGCTTGATCAGCTCCAGGATGCCGCCCACGTCCTCGATGGTCGCTTTGCGCAGGCCCTCGTAAACGTCGGCCGTCACCAGCGTGCCATGACCGTCGCGCGTGAACAGTTCCAGCAGCAGGGCCCCGTTGTCGGCACGGTCGAGAATGTGCACACGCCGGACGTTCTGCTGGCAGGCCTGGACGGCAAACTCGAGAAACCGGCGGACCGGTCCGTCGAGCGTGCGTCCACCCGTCAACAGGGCATTGGCCTCGTTGATGTCCAGTTTCGAGATCAGCCGCTTGCGGCTGTCCCGCGGCCGCTTGCCCTCGGTTATGAATATCAGCTTGTCGGCAGCGAGCGCCGCTGCGGTCCGGGCCGCGATTTCGCCGGCGCCGACATTGAAGACTTCTCCGGTCGGCGAGTAGCCGATCGGCGATAGCAGCACGATGCGCCGCTCCGCCAGGTGTTGCCGGATCACCTCGCTGTCGATGCGCCGCACCTCGCCGGTATGGCAATAGTCCACGCCATCGAGCACACCAAGCGGCCGGGCGGTGACAAAATTCCCCGATGTGACGCGAATGCGTGCGCCGGACATGGGTGTGTTGGCCAGGCCCATCGACAGCAGGGCCTCGACCTCGACGCGCACGCTGCCGGCAGCGTCCTTGACGCAGGCCAGGGCGGCATCGTCGGTAATGCGCAGGCCGTTTGCATATTCGATGTGCGCACCGGCCGCTTGCAGCCTGCGCTCTATCTGCGGCCGTGCGCCATGCACCAGCACCAGCCGGATACCCAGGCTGTGCAGCAGGGCGATGTCGTG
>JABDRC010000337.1 GCA_013041945.1 Halobacteria archaeon | reverse complement strand
GCCCCCGACGCACCGCGCGCCAGCAGCGAGGAACATTTCTGCAACAGCTGCCACACCTACGCGGCCGTGAGTATCGACTGCTTCCAGTGTCATGCCGACCGGCCGGTCAGTAGCGCACAAAAACTTTCGCAGCCTGGTGGCGGAGAATCGCTGTTGCTGTCGGCTGACAGACAGCCGTTGGCAGTGACAGGAGGCCAGGCACAATGAGCGAACAGCAGGGAATCGACATCTACCGTCGCCGCTTCCTCGGTAACACGGCCAAGGCCTCTGCCGGCCTTGCGCTTGCGCCGGGCATCATGCTGACGGAATTCGGCCATGCCAAGCCGGCCGACGAGGCCGTGACCGGCGAGGTTCGCTGGGGCATGCTGATCGACTCGAACAAGTGTGCCGAGGGCTGCAACGACTGCGTGCAGGCCTGTAACGACGAACACGGCCTGACCGGTTTCGACCGTCCCGCGACCGATGCCCAGTGGATCCGCAAGGTCAGGCTGAAAGACAAGCTGACCGGGCACACCCAGACCCTGCCCATGCTCTGCCAGCATTGCGAACACCCGCCGTGCGTGGACGTGTGCCCGACCGGCGCCTCGTTCAGGCGTGTGGACGGCATCGTGCTGGTGGACAAGCATATCTGTATCGGCTGCCGCTACTGCATGATGGCCTGCCCGTACAAGGCGCGCTCGTTCATCCACGAGTCACTGCAGGACCAGATGCCCTATGCGCCGCGCGGCAAGGGCACGGTTGAATCCTGCACCTTCTGTGTCCACCGCGTGGACGATGGCCGCACACCGGCCTGTGTCGAGGCCTGCACAGCGGAAAATCACAACGCCCTGGTGTTTGGCGACATGCACGATCCGTCCAGCCAGATTTCACAGGAACTCGAGCGTCACAGCTCGCGACAGATTCGTGCCGACCTGCAACTCAATACCGGCGTGCGTTACCGGGGGATCTGATGAAATCAATCGACTTCAGGGAAATCGACGGCGGGCTGCCCTTCTACATGCTGGTCGGCGTTATCGGCGTTTTCGTCCTGGCTGCCCTCGGTGCCGCCTACTACATGGAGCATAACGGTCACTGGGTCACCGGCATGTCCAATCAGATCATCTGGGGCACGCCGCATGTGTTTGCCGTGTTCCTGATCGTGGCCGCCTCCGGCGCCCTCAACGTGGCCTCCGTCAGTTCGGTCTTCAACAAAACCGCCTACAAGCCGCTGGCTCGCCTGTCCGGCCTGCTGGCCATCACGCTGCTGGTCGGCGGTCTGGCCGTACTGGTACTCGATCTCGGTCGCCCGGACCGGCTGATCGTGGCAATGACCTACTACAACTTCAAGTCGATCTTTGCGTGGAACATCATCCTGTATATCGGCTTCATTGCCGTCGTGGCGGTTTACCTGTGGATGATGATGGAACGCAAGATGAACCGCTTCACCAGGGCAGCCGGCATGACCGCCTTCATCTGGCGGCTTATCCTCACCACCGGTACCGGCTCCATCTTTGGCTTCCTGGTCGCCCGCCAGGGCTATGATGCCGCCATTATGGCGCCGATGTTCATCATCATGTCGTTCTCCTTCGGCCTGGCCATCTTCATCCTGGTCCTGATGGCGCTGTACAAGTGGTCGGACCGGCCGCTGGGCGACGCCATCCTGTTCCGCCTGAAGAACCTGCTGGGTGTATTCGTGGCCGCCGTCATGTACTTCGTGCTGGCCTACCACCTGACCAATCTGTACGGCACCGAAAACCACGGCGTCGAGCGCTTTATCCTGCTGGACGGCGGCGTCTATACCCAGCTGTTCTGGCTCGTGCAGCTTGGCCTCGGCAGCCTGGCACCGCTGATACTGCTGTACAGCCCCGGCTCGGGTACCAACCGTGCCTGGATCGGCATCTCCTGCCTGCTGGTCATCATCGGCGGGCTGGCACAGATGTACGTCATCATCATCGGCGGTCAGGCCTATCCCATGGAAATGTTCCCCGGCAAGGAAGTCAGCAGCACCTTCTTCGACGGCGTCGTCGCCGACTACACTCCCAGCCTGCCCGAATTTGTCCTCGGACTCGGCGGAGTCGCCCTGGCACTCGCCGCCACCGTGGTCGGTACGCGCGTGCTGCGTTTTCTGCCGGCCAGCCTGGCGGATGACCAGGTTGACCCGCATCACACACCTGCCAAAGCCGGCTAGCCTGCCGGCGCCGGGGAATCCCCGGCATGGATATCGCGCCCCATGTCCCGCCTGCTGATCTCGGCAGCCCACAAGTCATCCGGCAAGACTACCGTGACGCTGGGTCTGTGTGCCGCCATCGCCGCGCGCGGTCTCCGCGTGCAGCCGTTCAAGAAGGGGCCGGATTACATCGATCCCATGTGGCTCGGACAGGCGGCCGGACGTCCCTGTCACAACCTCGATTTCCACTGCATGTCCCCGGAAGAGATCCTCACATCGGTGGGTCATTACTCGAGCGATGCCGATCTGGCCCTGATCGAGGGCAACAAGGGACTGTATGACGGGCTCGATCTGCATGGCAGCAACAGCAATGCCGCGCTCGCCAAGCTGACGCATGCCCCTGTCATCCTGGTACTCGATGCACGCGGCATGACGCGCGGTATCGCGCCCCTGATTCTCGGCAACCAGGCCTTCGACACCGACGTGCAGATTGCCGGCGTCATCCTGAACCAGCTGGGTGGCAGCCGCCATGAGGCCAAGCTGCGTGCCGTGATCGAGCACTACACCGAGGTGCCGGTACTGGGCGGCGTCCACCGCGACCCCGACCTGGCGATCGATGAACGTCACCTGGGCCTGGTCCCGAGCAACGAGGCATCCGCAGCCGGCGACCGGATCGGCGTAATCAGCGCGCGGATCAGCGAACAGGTCGACATCGATCGCCTGCTCTCGCTGGCCGGTAACGACCCGCTGGATTTCAGCCCGCCGCCAGCCGGCACGCCGCCGGCCGGGCGTCGCGTGCGTATCGGCATTGCCCGCGATGCGGCCTTCGGGTTTTACTATCCCGACGACCTGGCAGCCATGGAGCGGGCCGGGGCAGAGCTGGTGCCGTTCAGCACGCTGCGGGATACCGCACTGCCGGATATCGACGGTCTGTTCATCGGTGGCGGCTTTCCAGAAACACGCATGGCGGAACTCGAGGCGAACCGCGCGCTGCGTGAAAATATCCGCACGGCGATCGAGAACGGCCTGCCCGCCTACGCCGAATGCGGCGGACTGATGTATCTCTCGCGCAGCCTGACATGGCAGGACCGGCGCTGTAGCATGGCCGGTGTCATCCCGGCAGACACGCTCATGCACGAAAAGCCACAGGGCCGCGGGTATGTGCGCCTGCGCGAGCGCACCCCCGCCCTCTGGCCGGGCAAACCGGCAGCTGATGTGATCGCCGCCCACGAATTTCACTACTCAGCGCTGGTCAATCCCGACCGGGACATGGACTATGCCTA
>JABDRC010000328.1 GCA_013041945.1 Halobacteria archaeon | reverse complement strand
GGGAATGACAGACGATTCATTTGCGTATGCGATACGCTCCTGCAGTTGTCTCTTTTGCTGATGCAATAATCATTTTTCCGTGTCCTTCCGTGGATTCCGTGGCTATAAATATACATTTCACTTATTCGCGCACGCAGTGCGCTCCTACAATCGCGCACACGGTGCGCTCCGACAGGTGGATCTATGAGGTGAGAGCGGAGCGTGTTCCGATCTGGTAAAATTCCACTATATGAACTACTTATCCGGAAAACACGTGCTGCTCGGCATCACCGGCGGCATCGCGGCGTACAAGGCCGCCGAGCTGGTGCGCCTGCTGCGCAACGCGGATGCCGGGGTGCGCGTCATCATGACGGCCGGTGCCCGGGAATTCATTACCCCGCTGACCCTGCAGGCCCTGTCCGGCAACCCGGTCCACACGGACCTGCTGGACAGTACGGCGGAGGCGGCGATGGGGCACATCGAGCTGGCCCGCTGGGCCGATGTGCTGCTGGTGGCGCCGGCCACGGCCGACAGCCTGGCGCGACTGGTGCACGGCCGGGCCGATGACCTGCTGACTGCCGTCTGCCTCGCCTGCGAGGCCCCGCGGGCGGTGGCACCGGCGATGAACCGGGCCATGTGGGACAATCCCGCAACGCGCGACAATATCTCAACACTGGCGGCGCGCGGGTTGCATGTCCTCGGTCCGGCAACCGGCGAGCAGGCCTGTGGCGAGACCGGTCCCGGCCGAATGCTGGAGCCGCAGGCGCTGGTCGATCAGCTGTCCGGCCTGTTCCGGACCGGCCGCCTGGCGGGCCGTCGAGTCGTGGTGACGGCGGGACCGACCCGTGAGGCCATCGACCCGGTGCGCTACATCAGCAATCGCAGTTCGGGTCGCATGGGCTTTGCGGTCGCCCGGGCCGCGGCCGAGGCGGGTGCCGACGTCACCCTCGTCAGCGGCCCCGTTGCCCTCGAGACCCCGCCGGGGTTGCAGCGGGTGGACGTGACCAGCGCGGCCGACATGCATGCGGCGGTGATGCAGCGGGCGCCGGACAGTGATATTTTCATCGCGGTCGCCGCCGTTGCCGACTACCGGCCGCAGGCGAGCGCCACGCAGAAGATCCGCAAGTCGGAGGCGACCATGGAACTGCTGCTGGAGCGCAATCCGGACATTCTGGCCGATGTGGCTGCCCTGTCCGGCGCCCCGTTTACCGTCGGCTTTGCGGCCGAGACCGAGGCGTTGCCGGAGAGCGCAAAAAACAAGCGTATTGCCAAGGGGATTGATATGATTGCCGCCAACCTCGTCGGTGAGGGCCTCGGCTTCGAGGTGGACGAGAATGCGTTACACGTGATCTGGGACGGCGGCGAGCGCGAGTTGCCGTGCACCGGCAAGACCCGGCTGGCAGTCCAGCTGGTGGAACTGATCGCTGACCGGTACGACAGCAGGCAGACACAGGACAAGGTCACCCCAATCAATGCAAAAGATACAGCTTAAGATTCTCGATCGGCGACTCGGGGAGGAATTTCCCCTGCCACACTATGCAACGGACGGTTCTGCCGGCATGGACATGCGTGCCTGCGTGGACGATCCCCTGGAGATTGCACCGGGCGAGACGCAGTTGATACCGACGGGCCTGGCCATTCATGTCGAGGATGCCGGGCTGGCCGCCGTGTTGCTGCCGCGTTCCGGCCTGGGTCACAAGCATGGCATTGTGCTCGGCAACCTGGTTGGCCTGATCGACTCGGACTACCAGGGGCAGGTGTTCGTTTCCTGCTGGAACCGGGGCAGCGAGACCTTCACGATCAGCCCGGGAGAGCGCATCGCGCAAATGGTCATCGTGCCGGTCGTAAGGGCCGATTTCGAGCTGGTGGATGAATTTGTCTCCAGCGACCGCGGTGCCGGCGGTTTCGGCCATACCGGGCGCCATTGATGCTCAACATGTCGGCCTCACATGCCGATAAATTATTGATGAGAAGTACCCGACGACTGCTGCCCGTGTCGTGGCAGGGATATGACGCGTTGCCATGAAAAGATTGTTCAAGGGTTCCCGCAAAGAGAAAGCTGCAGGGTCGCCGCCCGGCCTCCCGGCCGGCGAGGTCAAGACAGTCAGCCTGGCACGCCTGCGTGTAAGGCTGCTGGCGTCAGGGATCGGCATCCTGGGCGTGCTCGCCTGGCTGATTTTCCAGTACATGGGGTATCACGTCGGTCGTGTCATCGACCAGGAAGTCAATGTGACGAGCAGCCAGATCGCGGCACGCGTGTCTGACTTTGTGCGTTATTACGGTGACGCTGCGGGGCTGCTGGCGAAGGATCCCGAGCTTGCCTACCTGTTTACGCGTGGCGACAGTGCCGGGCTGCTGGCGCGCGAGGAGAGCCTGCGCTACGCGTTTCCCAATGCGATCAATGTCCAGTTGCTGCCGCCCGGCATCGATGGCGTGGACGAGAGCCGCTCACCACCCCTGAGCTATGCCGCACTTGCACAGATGCGTGCAGCGGAATGGGGTGCCGAGCCACCGGTAACCGAGGTTCACCTGTTCAATACACCGCAGCAACACGTCAATATCGTACGGCGCGTTGTAGATCCGGCCAGCAGCAAGGTTGTCGGTCATATCATGGTGTCCCTGTCGAATGACATCCTGCAGCGTGCGCTGGTCGGACTGGAGGGCATGAGCGGCTATGTCGAGTTGCAGCAGGCCGGCGCCAAGGGGCTGCCGGTTGTGATTGCGACACATGGCGACGGACAGTACAAGGGGCGTACTCCCGACCGCATCGGGAAAGTCGATGGCACGCGCTGGCAGGTCGCCTA
>JABDRC010000005.1 GCA_013041945.1 Halobacteria archaeon | reverse complement strand
CCTACAGTGACCTGAACCTCAAGTTGACCACAGGTATGTACGGCTCGACATTCTTCATGCTGACCGGATTCCATGGTATGCACGTGACGCTGGGTGCCACCATGCTGCTGGTTATCCTGCTGCGCAGTATCAAGGGTCATTTTACTGCCGAAAACCACTTCGCCTTCGAGGCGGTTGCCTGGTACTGGCACTTCGTGGACGTGGTGTGGCTGGGGCTGTTTGTATTCGTCTACTGGCTGGTCTGACCGGCGAGCGGTCAAAAGAAAAAAGGGCGCTGCAATGCAGCGCCCTTTTTGTTGCCAAGGTAATCGTGCGTATTAACCGGAGACAGAGGCAGGGTGCGTTTCACGCACCGGCCACGGTTCCGGGTAGGGTGCGTTTTACGCACCGGCAATGGTGCACCCTGCGGTTCCGACGGATGCAGCGCGAATCCGGTTAACCCGCGATACCGTGCGGTTGCAGTACCCCGGTGGCATAGCCGATCATCAGCAGGATAAACAGCAGGACGGACAGGCTGATGCGCACCGTGAGGGCGCGCACCGTGCGCTCGGAGGTGCCCTTGTCCCTGACGAGGTAAAACAGGCCGCTGAACAGGCTGCCGATGATGACGAACAGGAACAGGACAATGATGATCTTGGTAAGCATGGTGATGTACCGCCGGGATGGTGTGTCCCGTCATTATAGCAAAGCAGGGTGGATACATGCGGATTGGCAGGTTTGACTTCAATCCGGGGCTGTGGCCGACGCTTGTGACGCTGGCAGTCCTGTCGCTGCTGCTGGGTCTCGGCAGCTGGCAGCTGGAGCGCGCGGCCTGGAAGCAGGCGCTGATCGATACCGAGAAGGAGACGGCCAGCCAGTCGGCGCAGCCGCTCCTCGATGTAATCGAGGCGGGCGGTTTGCTGGATTTCAGGCCGGTGCTTGCCAGGGGGCGCTATGATCTGGCCCGCCAGCTGCTGGTGGATAACCGTATCCACCAGGGCAGGGCCGGCTACCATGTGCTTACGCCGCTCAGGCTGGAAGGGCATGGAGCGGTCGTACTGGTCAATCGCGGCTGGCTGCCGATGGGGCGCACGCGCGCCGATCTGCCGCCGGTGCCGGGGCCTGACGTGGTGATTGCGATCGGCGGCACGATCGCGCGACTGCCGGAAAAGATATTCCGGCTCGACGCGGCGGAAGAACGCATTACCGGCTGGCCACATGTGATACAGCATGTGGACTTTGCGGGTATCGAGCAGCGACTGGGGTATGCCGTGCTGCCGGTGGTCGTGCAGCTCGCCAACGGGGACCCGCACGGATTCACCCGCGACTGGAAACCGGTCTACGGAATTTCACCGGACAAGCACCGTGCCTATGCCATGCAGTGGTTTACACTGGCGCTGGTGCTGTTGCTGATTTACGCGGGCGTCAACACAAAACGGATCGGGAACAGGACGCAGGACTGACATGAAGCGGTACAGATTTCGTTCGAAGCTATCTACTGCAATTGCACGGCAACGGGGCTTCCTCAGCTCGAAGCAGGCCTTTGTCCTGCTGGCGCTGATATTCCTCGCACCAACCTTTGTTGCCTGGGTCATGCACAACGTCGGCGATGGCTGGCAGCCGCAAGGCAGTACCAACCGCGGGTTGCTGGTGCATCCGGCCCGGCCGCTGGAGTTGCCGCAGGAGCTGGTCTACGGTGACCGGCCAGTCACCGAGTTCCTGCAGGGCAAATGGACGCTGGTTTACATCGGTGCTGCCGACTGCGGCGATGCCTGCAGGCAAAACCTGTACAAGATGCGCCAGGCCCGCATCGCGCAGAACGAGAACATGAAGCGCGTGCAGCGCCTGTTCATCACCGGCGAGGGCGAGGTGACACAGGAACTTGCCGGGTTCCTGGCAAGCGAGCATCCACGGATGGACATCGTGACGCTGGTGCCGAAGCAGTTCGAGCGGCTGACCGGTTTCTTCAGCATCGATGAGACACCGGTCCGTGAGGCCGGGCGTGTGTATATCGTCGATCCGCTCGGCAACCTGATGATGTACTATCCGCCGGAAGCCGATCCGCGTGGCCTGCTGAAAGACCTCAAGAAACTCTTGAAGTCCTCACGGATCGGCTGAGCGCGGCGCACTGCATGACCGAGTCGACCTCAACCAGCCTGATCGGCAGTTACCTGGGGCTGTGCAAGCTCAAGGTCGTGGCGCTGATCGTGTTCACCGCCATGGTCGGCATGTTCCTGGCGACCTCGCCGCCGGGCATGGTGCCGTGGGACGTCCTGTTGTTCGGCAACCTGGGTATCGGCCTGGCTGCCTCGGCGGCCGCCGCGATCAACCACGTGCTGGATGCGCGTGAGGATGCGAAGATGGCGCGCACCAGCAACCGGCCGCTGCCGCAGGGCGAGATCAACGGGCGCAACGCGCTGATCTTTGCGGGGTTGCTTGGCATCCTGTCAATGGCAATCCTTGTGGTACTGATCAACCCGCTGACCGCGGCGCTGACGTTCCTGTCGCTGGTCGGCTATGCCGTGGTCTACACCATGTACCTCAAACGGGCCACCCCGCAGAATATCGTCATCGGCGGCGCGGCCGGTGCGGCACCTCCCATCCTCGGCTGGACCGCGTTGACGAATTCACTCGATCCGCATGCGCTGTTGCTGTTCCTGATTATCTTTATCTGGACACCGCCGCATTTCTGGGCGCTGGCGATCCACCGGCGTGATGAATACGCCAAGGTCGACATACCGATGCTGCCGGTAACGCACGGCGTACCGTTTACCCGCCTGCAGATCCTGCTCTATACCATCCTGCTGCTGCTGGTCAGTGTGCTGCCATTTGTTACGCGCATGAGCGGCCCCTTCTACCTGCTTGGCGCACTTGCGCTGGGGGGCGGATTTCTCTGGTATGCAATCCAGCTCATGCAGGGCAAGGACGTGGCCATGAAGACCTTCGGCTATTCCATCTGGTACCTGATGGCGATCTTCGCCATCCTGCTGGTCGATCACTACCTGCCCCTGTTGTTCTGATCCCGTCTGCTGCCCGGCGGGGGTATCTTGCGCAGGCAGGCCGGACCATTGCCGGGTGGTGCGCTGGCCGATTTCCGCTAACATGAGTGTATCCAGACCACGGACAGGGCAGGCATGTCATGAATGTCAGTGATCACGGTTTCCTGCAGCAGGTTCGCCGCAACTCGGTAGCATTGATCAGTCTCGCGGTGGCGCTCTCCAGCCTGGGCTACAATACCTGGCGCAATGAACTGACCGAGGCCAACCGCAACCAGCGCCAGTCCGCGTTCGAAATACTCCTCAAGCTGGGTGAACTGCAACAAGTCGTCTTTCACAGCCACTATGACCGCGACACGACCGACAAGGGCAATCCGCGCACCGGCTGGGCCTATGTGCTCACTGTTAACGACCTGTCGCATGTACTCATGCCACCCATGCCCGAGCTGTCAGGGCGCCTGCGGACGGTATGGGGCGAGCACTGGAGCAAACTGGGCACCGAGCAGGACAGTGCCGATGCCATCCTGGCGGAGATCGACTCGGTACGTGAAGAGACCCTGCGTCAGTTACACAGGCTGGACTAGGACACACAATCCTTTGCCGACTTGCTGGCTGGAAAACAACCGCTGTTGGAGCGCACTGCGTGCGTGATTCATTCGCGGACAACGTCCGCTCCTGCAGGTACGTCTATTGGAGTAGGAGCGCGGGGACGCGCGAATCATAGGATGAACTGATCGCGGATATCTGCAGTTGCAGGAGCGCCTGCAAGCCGCGACAAATATTCCATACAACGCAAGATCAGTTGCTTAACTCCCGCGGGTACGGTTCCAGGTAGGTCTGCTGCAAGGCCCAGTCGTTAGGGTGGTGGCGCAGGTGATGGCGAATGAGCGTCAACGGCACCGACAGGTGTACCAGCCCGGTGC
>JABDRC010000319.1 GCA_013041945.1 Halobacteria archaeon | reverse complement strand
CGATGGCGGCATCGAACACGTTGAGCGGCTGGGCGCCGATAATGACCTGTCCCGTGATCTTGTCGCTGGCGGTCTTGCCGACGATGAAGCTGGGTGTGCCGGTCAGGCGGACGGCATTCGCATCTTTTGCCTCCTGGTCGATCTGGGCCAGGTAACGCTCGCTTGCCAGGCACTCGTTGAAGGCATCCATGTCCAGTGACAGGCTCTCGGCATGCGCCGGCAGATGCACCACGCCCAGCTGCTTCGGGTTCACAAACAGCACCTGACGCATCTCCCAGAACTTCTCCTGCTCGCCGGCACAGTGCGCGGCCTGGGCGGCCTTGCGCGCATCCTTGTGAAACGCCAGCGGCAGGTTCAGCCCCACCCAGCGGACCTTGCCGGTATCGATGTATTTCTTTTTCAGGTGCGGGAATGTCGTTTTGGTGAAACGCAGACAAAACGGACACTGGTAATCGGTAAATTCCACGACGGTGACCGGTGCATCATCGGCACCCATCGTTTGCTTGTCCTTGATGGATACGCTGGCGGTGGTCGGGCGGGAGGGCCGCTGTGCCCGGCCGCCCTGTTTTTCGATCTTCTCCAGGACGCGGCGGATTTCCTTCAGTTCCTGCAGGATGGCGTTCGCGGCATCCTGCGTAATCGCGGGCGACTCATTGCCGGTGCCGGGCGTTTCGGCCGCGATGGTTGTGGAGATCATGCAGGCAATGGCCGCTGCCGCCATGAAGGCAAGCCGGTTCACGCGGTGAAAGGTGTTGGATAGTCGCATTGTTTTTTACCAGTCAGTTTTTGTTGGAATCATCAAACCCGAGTGGCCATTGTAGCTTCAAACAGGCATGCATGAAATTCCCGTCAGCCGCCAGGCGCCGCGTTGAAATGATGATTACCCCGTGAAATCAGGTATATCAAACAACCCGGGCGAAGGCCCGGAACGGGCATTCATGGCGTGATGCAGGCTCCCCGTGTGCCGTCGCGTGGCGCCAGTGACTGTTGTTCGAGCGATTGCGGATGGTCAGCGATGTCTTCTGCGGGATGCGCACGGCCGGGATGACGACCGCTTGGTATCAACGCGGCTCGATCGCACGCAGATGACGGCCGACCGCCAGCCAGGAGCCCAGCAGGCCAAGCAGCAGGCCGCCGCCGGCCAGCAGGCCAAGCAGCGGCAGGGGCAGGGTCTCGAGGCTGAAATCACTCTGGTACAGGCCGGCAAGCCGGGTGACCGGGCCGCTCAGCAGCCAGAAACCGCCCTCGACCAGCAGCCAGGCAATGGTGGCACCGAGGATCCCGTACCACACGCCGCTGTACAGAAACGGCCGGCGCACGAAGCCGTTGGTCGCACCGATCAGCTTGGTGACGACGATCTCGTCACGCCGGTTCTGTATCTCCAGCCGGATGGTATTGCCGATCACCAGCAGCACGGCCAGAGCCAGCAGGGCGCCGATGACCAGGATGCCGCGCCGTGCAATCTCCAGCATGGCCGCCAGGCGCTGTACCCACTCGAGGTCGAGCTGTGTCAGTGCGGTTTCCGGCAGCGCAGCGAGTTTTTTCTGCAATGCCGCAGCCCCGGCCGGCAGGAGGTGTTCACCTGAGGGGATAATGACCATGACCGTGGGCAGCGGATTTTCATCCAGCGCCTCCAGCACACTGCCCAGACCGGACTGCTCGCCAAACTCCTTCAGTGCCTGCTCCGGCGTGATCAACTCAACGCCTTCGATCCCGGGCCAGTCCGTCAGCTGCCTGGCCAGTTTACCGGCCCCCTTGTCCGTGACCGTGTCCTGCAGGAAGACCGACAGGCTGGCCTGGCCGTCCCAGGAGCTGCTCAGGTGTCCCAGGTTGTCCAGTAACAGGTAGAGCCCGGAGGGCAGTGCCAGCGCGATGCCGATGACGGCTGCGGTCATCAGTGTCGCAAGCAGGTTGCGGTACAGGCGACCCAGGCTGTCCAGCGCCGTCTGCGCATGCCGCCGCAGCCAGGTGAGTGGCGACAGCCGGCGCTTGAGTCGCTCGCTCCAGTGATGCGGTGACTGGCGGCGGTTGCGCTTCACGCGGCACCCTCTGCTTCGGTAACCAGCTGGCCGTGATCGAGTTGCAGGACGGGATAGTCCAGCTGTTCGATCAGGGCAATATCGTGGCTGGCGATCAGCACGCTCACGCCGACGTCATTGAACAGGCCGAACAGCGTCATGATGTCGCGTGACAGCTCCGGGTCGAGGTTGCCGGTCGGCTCGTCGGCCAGCAGCAGCATCGGCTTGTTCACCACGGCGCGGGCGATGCCGACGCGCTGCGCTTCACCCCCGGACAGGGTGACCGGGTAGGCGCGCTCCTTGTCCAGCAGGCCAAGCTTGTCGAGTGCGGCGCGCACGCGCCGGCCGATTTCCTTGTATGGGTAACCGGCAATCACCAGCGGCAGGGCGACATTGTCGAACACGGTGCGGTCGAACAGCAGGTGATGGTCCTGGAAAATGAACCCGATCTTGCGGCGGATATAGGGTATACGGCGTGTGCTGATGCGGGTGACGTTCTCGCCGTCGAGAAACAGCTGGCCGCGCGTCGC
>JABDRC010000318.1 GCA_013041945.1 Halobacteria archaeon | reverse complement strand
GCACTGTTCTATCCCAAGCAACAAACAGGCTGCATTGTTACATGTTTGCCGCTGGATTCCGGCCGGAGCCCCTCTTCGCGAAGGCGGGCGGGGTGATGACGATTATATCTTTTAGTGCATTATTATTCTCTGTGTTCTCTGTGGCAATATTTTAAAGTATATCCAGTACCTTCTCCGGCGGGCGGCCGAGTACGGCCTTGCCGCCTTTGATCACGATCGGGCGCTCGATCAGTTTCGGATATCGCACCATGGCATCGATCAGTTGTGCGCGGGTGAGGTCCGGGCTGTCCAGTCCGGCTTTCTTGTACTCCGCCTCCTTCGTACGCATCAGCTGGCGCGGCTCCAGTCCCAGCATCTGCAGGATGTCTTCCAGTTCTGCGGCAGAGGGGGGTGTCTTCAGGTATTCAACCACGTCCGCCTGCTTGCCCTGTTGCTCGAGCAGGGCCAGGGTCGCCCGCGACTTGCTGCAGCGCGGGTTGTGATAGATGGTAATGTTGCCGGCCATGGAAACTCCTGTGTTCAGCCCTTCACGACGGGTATCTTGCCGATGCGCATGCGCCACTCTTCGGGTCCGCTGGTGTGTATCGAGTTGCCCTGTGTATCCACGGCCACGGTGACCGGCATGTCCTCGACCTCGAACTCGTAGACCGCTTCCATGCCCAGTTCGGGGAACGCGACGACACGTGCCGCGCGTATCGCCTTGGACACAAGGTAGGCAGCACCGCCGGTCGCAATCAGGTAGACCGCACCGTGACGGGCGATGGATTCGATGGTCTGCGGGCCGCGCTCCGCCTTGCCGATCATGCCGAGCAGGCCGGTTTTCTCCAGCAAGGTGTCGGTGAACTTGTCCATGCGTGTTGCGGTGGTCGGTCCGGCGGGTCCGACTACCTCACCGCCGACCGGGTCGACCGGTCCAACGTAGTAGATAAAGCGCCCGGTGAAGTCCAGTCCCCCCGGCAACGGTTCGCCGCGCCCGATCAGGTCGACGATGCGCTTGTGGGCGGCGTCGCGCCCGGTAAGCATCCTGCCGCTCAGCAGCAGCGTCTCGCCGGGTTTCCAGTCGCGGATGTCGGCGCGTTGCAGTGCATCCAGGTTGACCCGGCGGCTGGTGCTGCCGGTATCGCGCGCAATGGACGGCCAGTCTTCCAGTCGAGGCGGTTCGAGCCGTGCCGGCCCGCTGCCATCCAGCGTGAAGTGAATGTGACGGGTGGCGGCGCAGTTGGGGATCATCGCCACCGGTTTCGAGGCCGCGTGTGTGGGATAGTCCCTGAGCTTTACATCCAGCACGGTGGTCAGTCCGCCGAGACCCTGGGCGCCGATGCCCAGTGCATTCACCTTGTCGAAAATCTCGAGGCGCAGTTCCTCCAGGCGGGTCTGCGCTCCGCGCGCCTGCAACTCGTGGATAGTGACCGGCTCGAGGATGGCCTCCTTGGCCAGCAGCATCGCCTTCTCGGCGGTGCCGCCGATGCCGATGCCGAGGATGCCCGGCGGGCACCAGCCGGCACCCATGGAGGGTACCTGTTCCAGCACCCAGGCGACGATGTCGTCGCTCGGGTTGAGGATGGCGAAACGGGATTTGTTTTCCGAGCCGCCGCCCTTCGCTGCGACCGTCACCTCGACCGTATCGCCCGGCACCACATCCTTGTGGATGACGGCCGGGGTGTTGTCGCCGGTGTTGCGGCGCTCGCCGGCCGGGTCGCTGACGATCGATCCGCGCAGGGGATTGTCCGGGTCCCTGTACGCCCGGCTGACGGCCGCGTTGACCATGTCATCGATGCTGCGCGCGGTATCCCAGTGGACGTTCATGCCGATCTTGAGAAACACGTTGACGATCCCGGTGTCCTGGCAGATCGGGCGATGTCCCTCGGCACACATGCGCGAGTTGATCAGTATCTGCGCCATGGCATCCTTCGCGGCGGGGGATTCCTCACGCTGCCAGGCCGCGGTCATGGCCCTGATGAAGTCCGGCGGGTGATAGCAGGAGATGTACTGCAGCGCATCACCGATACTGTCGATAAAGTCCTGTTCTGTAATGGTACTCATGCAGGATTACCAAGGAACCTCGTTGCCGTTCGTCAGTCACAATTGTAGCGGGTTCATGGAGCGTGATGTACAAAAACCGCCATTGGGGCCGACAGGGTATAATCCCGGCGGTCGAATAATGAAATTACGAAGTTCGGGAGTTGATCAATGCGTTATCTGATTTTTCTGGTGGCCCTGTTTGCCGCTGCTACGAATGCCGCCGATACGGTGGACTTCACCCTGCCGGACCTGGACGGCAAGCAGGTGTCCCTGTCGGATTTTCGCGGCAAGTGGGTGATCGTCAATTACTGGGCCACCTGGTGTCCGCCGTGCCTTGAAGAGATACCGGGCCTGGTTGACCTGCACGATAACAACACTGACACGCTCGTGGTGCTGGGCATTGACCATGAGGAAGTCAACGATGAATACCTGCGGGAATTCGTCGAGTCCCACATGATCAGTTACCCGATCCTGCGTATGGAACCGGTGCCGGTAACGCCGCTCGGCCCGGTACTCGGGCTGCCGACCACCTACATTATCTCGCCGCAGGGCGAGGCCGTGGCGCGCCAGGAAGGCCCGGTCACGCGCGAGGATATCGAGCAATACATCGCCCGTAAACAGGCACAGGTAGCGAAGCAGTAAGGGCGCTGCCACATCATGATCTGCAAGCGCTGCCTGGTGTCCGGCCTGGTGCAGGGCGTGTTCTTCCGGGCATCGACGCTTGAACAGGCGCAACGACTGGGCGTAACCGGTTATGCACGTAACCTGCCGGACGGACGCGTCGAGGTCGTCGTCTGCGGCACGCACGAGCGTGTCGCCGATCTGTGTACCTGGCTGCGGTCGGGACCGCCGCAGGCGCAGGTCGACACCTGTGTCTGCGAAGACCTGGTCGGGGAGTCGTACGCGGCCTTCGCGATCAGTTAGCGGCCCTTTGCCGGTCGTTCTCCAGGTCAGTATCGCCGGCGGCCGGTGGCTTCAGCACGGTGTCTTCCGGCGGGCGCGTGGTGTCCGCTTCCGGGTAATCCAGTGTGTAATGCAGGCCGCGGCTTTCCTTGCGCAGCTGCGCCGAGCGAATGATCAGCGCGGCAACCTGCGCCAGGTTGCGCAGCTCGAGCAGGTCGCTGGAGACCGTGAAATTGCTGTAGTACTCCTGGATTTCCTGTTGCAGCAGGTCGACCCGCCGCCAGGCGCGTGCCAGCCGCTTGTCTGTCCTGACGATACCCACGTAGTTCCACATGCAGCGGCGCAGCTCGTCCCAGTTGTGACTGACCACCACTTCCTCGTCGGAGTCCCTGACGCGCGATTCATCCCAGTCGGGCAATGCCGGTGGTTCGGAAATATCAGTCAGCGTGCTGCCGATATGTTCGGCGGCCGCGGTACCGAACACCAGGCATTCCAGCAGTGAATTGCTGGCCATGCGGTTGGCGCCGTGCATGCCGGTACAGGCGACTTCACCGATGGCGTACAGGCCGTCCAGATCGGTACGTCCGTACATGTCTGTAATGACGCCGCCACAGGTGTAGTGTGCGGCCGGTACGACCGGGATGGGTTCCAGTGTCATGTCATAGCCCAGCTCGCGGCAGCGCGCGTAGACATTCGGGAAGTGTTCCCTGATGAACGGCGCGGGCCTGTGGCTGATATCGAGCAGCACGTATTCGGCACCCAGGCGCTTCATTTCGTGGTCGATTGCGCGCGCGACGATATCACGCGGCGCGAGGTTGCCGCGTTCGTCGAAACGTTCCATGAAGGTACTGCCGTCCGGCAGCCGCAGTTGACCGCCTTCTCCGCGCACCGCTTCCGTGACCAGGAAGGACTTGGCCTGCGGGTGGTACAGGCAGGTCGGGTGAAACTGGTTGAACTCCATATTGGCGACCCGGCAGCCGGCGCGCCAGGCCATGGCAATACCGTCGCCGCTCGAGGTGTCCGGGTTGCTGGTGTAGAGATAGACCTTGCTGGCCCCGCCCGTGGCCAGCACCACGGTGCGTGCCGGAATGGCGCTGACCTGCTTGCGCGTGCGATCGAGCACGTAGGCACCGAGAGATCGATTGTCGGCCAGGCCCAGCTTGCCGGCCGTGATCAGGTCGATGGCGATGTGGTGTTCGAGCAGCGTAATGTTGTCGCGCCTGCGCGCCTCGCCGGCCAGCGTGGTTTCCATGGCGCGCCCGGTGGCATCCGCCGCGTGCAGTACCCGGCGGGTCGAATGTCCGCCTTCCCGGGTCAGGTGAAACCTGTCCTGATCGCCCGTTTGGTTGTGGCGGGTAAACGGCACGCCCAGGTTGACCAGCCAGTCGATGGCGGCCGGCGCATGTTCGATGGTAAAGCGTACCGCTTCCGGCTTGTTCAGCCCGGCGCCGGCATCGAGGGTGTCTGCAATATGCGATTCGAAGGTGTCCTGCGGGTCGGTCACCGCCGAAATTCCGCCCTGGGCATACAGCGTGCTGCCTTCTTCCAGGCTGCTCTTCGACAATATGGCGATCCTGACGTGATCCGGCAGGCGCAGGGCCAGGCTCAGCCCGGCGGCGCCGCTGCCAATGATCAGGACATCGAATCGGTTTGTCGTTACCATAGTCACCTGGCAGGGTTCACCACGGCGGGCAGTATTGCCATCCGGGTGAAATAGCTGATTTCCATACCATAACGCGAACTATCCCCGGTGCACACTGTCTATCGGGTGCAGTTCCGGGTTGACGGGAGACAGCCCGGATGGGCGAAAGAAGCATAGATCAGGCACTGGTGGAGCGGGTACAGGGCGGTGACAAAACGGCATTCGATGTGCTCGTCCAGAAATACCAGAGCAAGATCATACAGTTAGCATACCGTTATGTGCATGACCAGGACGAGGCCATGGACATCGCCCAGGAGGCCTTCATCAAGGCCTACAAGGCACTTGGCCGTTTCAGGGGAGACAGTGCGTTTTATACCTGGATCTACCGAATCGCCATCAACACGGCCAAGAATCACCTGGTCGCGAGCAGCAGGCGGCCACCGCGGTCAGATATCGACGCCGTCGAGGCGGAACAATATGATGGCGCCATGGGTCTCAAAGAGTATGCAACGCCGGAACGCATGTTGTTGAGGGATGAAATAAAAAAAACCATTGCCGGCGCGATAGAGAGCCTGCCGGATGATTTGCGCACGGCCATTACGCTGCGGGAGCTCGAGGGGATGAGCTACGAGGAGATCGCACAGGCCATGGACTGCCCGATCGGTACGGTAAGATCGAGGATATTCCGGGCACGTGATGCGATCGACGGAAAATTGAAACCATTACTTGATTGACTTGACGGGCACGACACGATGAAAGACACACTCAACGAACAGATCTCGGCGCTGGTCGACGATGAACTCGATGCAGCCGAGCAGGCACTGCTGCTGCGGCAACTGGCCAGGGACGAATCGCTGCGCAGGCAATTCGCGCGTTATCAGCTGGTCAGCGATGCGCTGAAAGACAGCCTGCCCGAGCGGGTCGATCCCGATTTTCACAGGCGCGTACAGGCCGCCCTG
>JABDRC010000317.1 GCA_013041945.1 Halobacteria archaeon | reverse complement strand
CCGGTGGCATGCACCAGCGCCAGGTCGCCGGCCTGGTAGATCGACTGCAGCGGCAGCAGTGACGGGTGCAGGCCGAAAAAGCCGTCCAGGTCGAGGGCGCCGCCGGCATTGCCCGGCGCCGGCACGGCCAGGCTGCCGCGCTGCGTGGCGTAATCGGGATCACCGTACGGGACGAGGGAGTTGAGTCCGTCGGCGGCACCGCGCTGAAAGATGCACACCAGGATATCGTGGTTCGCGGGGATGATCGCGCTGGCCGGACTGATGGAATTGCTGTTTGCCATACCTGTACCTATCGAAGCTGAAAGTAGGCCGAACTGACCAGCACGGCCGCCGCCAGTGCGGCCACCTGTTCCGGCACGCCGGCGGGAAGCGCGGCATTGCGGGTGACACCGGTCTCCGCCACCACCCAGTCGATGACGGTCTCGCGATCAGCGGTCGACAGTGGCCGCATCAGCACGTTATTGATCAATGCATCGACGACGCCGGCCGGCGTAACGGCGCCGCCCAGCAGGTTGATGTAATCGATCTGGAACACGTCGATGCCCGGGATGTACGGCGCGTAGCTCAGGAATGACAGGCGCCAGCGATTCAGCAGTCCGCCGGTGCTGCCCCAGTAGCCCTGGTCATCGGGATAGCCGTCGGGCGTCGGCCAGTAATACGGCAGTTGCCCCAGGATAGTCTGGGCGAACAGGAACAGCTGGCCGTTATCCGTCGGGTAGTTCGTATCCGGGGCCAGCGCACGGACCAGCGCGGGCAGGTATTCGCCGGGACGCGCCAGCTTCAGATCGCTGCTGGTGCGGAAGGCCGCGGCGGCAAACAGGGCGCGCAGGGTCGTCTTGATGTCGCCGCCGGATTGGGTGAAGGCCGTCGCGACGGCATCGATGCTGGCCGCATCGGGGCTGTCGCTGATGAAGCGGCGGCACAGTTTGGTGGCGATGAACTGTGCCGTGGACGGGTGTGTGGCGAGGATATCGAGCACCTGTTCGCCGTCGGTCTGTCCACCACCGGCGGAGATGGTGTTGCCCAGTACGACCTTGGCCGTGTCGTCGTGGATGGCCGGCTGAAACACAAACGTGCCGTAGGCGCCGCCGGGATCGCCGGGGAAGCGAATGGTCCACCCGGTAAAGCAGCGCGCGACCTCCTTGACATCGGTCTCCGTGTAGCCGCCGTTGACGCCCAGCGTGTGCAGCTCCATCAGCTCGCGCGCGTAGTTTTCGTTCGGCGCCGCGGCCTGGTTGAAAAAGTTGTCCAGGTAAAACAGCATGGACGGGCTTTTCGCCGAGGCATGCAGCAGGTCGCGGAAATTGCCCAGTGCGTGGGTGCGGATGACCGCCAGGTCATCCTCGGGTTTGAGCGTGGGCCCGAGACCGTTCAGCAAGTGGATGTTGAAGTGGTTGGTCCAGAACTCGACCATCACCTCGTAGAGCTGCCGGCGGCTGAAAATCTGCCGGTACTGGGCCGCACCCACCATCTGCACGGCAATGTCACCGATGTTGTTCGGGAACCCGCCGATCAGCTGGGCAGGGCTCTGCGTGGTCAGCGGGAACAGCGTCTGCAGGGTGGCGTCGAGGTTGCCGTCGCTGATCGCGGTGTAATCGAGTTGCTGCTCCAGGTAGACGTCGATCCCCAGCGCCCGGATCGATGCAAGCGCGTCCCGGTGCACACCGAAACTGGTCCGCTTCAGCACGGTGTATTCCGCAGACGCGGCCGGGATCGCGGCAGCCGGCGCACCGCCACCCCCGCCACCGCCACCGCCGCAAGCGGACAGGACCGGGCCCAGCGCGCCATAGCCCAGGCCCGCTCCGCACACCTTGAGGAAGTCGCGGCGGCTGCACAGGCCGTCCAGCAGGGCGGCGAGATTTTTTGCATCGGGCTTGTTCATTTGTTTGTTGTCGGCCTTAACAGGCTCCCGGTTAAATGTCAGTCCGGGCATTAGTGGCCGGTTCCCGGGAATGGTTTATTTCCATTTAGTTCATGAGGAATTGTGTCGGGCTCAGCGCGCAATCACGACGGGAAGCAGGGTGGACAGGCGCGCAAGCCCGGAAAGGTAAGGCAGTGCGGAGAAGGCCTCGTGCGTTCGCACCTGTTCAGCCAGAAAGTCAGCGAAAGCCTCGCCGTAGACACTGAGATCTTCTATATGAGAAAACCGGAAGTGACCTCTATTACAGCCAGTCTTGCATTGAAATCACCACAATGCCCACCCGCTGTTCCGTCTCCACGCGCTCATGGGCCCTGGCGGCCTGTCCGGGCGAATAGATTTTATCTATGACGGGGCTGATGCTCCCATCCTCGACCATCTGCTTGAGGGCGAGCAGTTCTTCGCGGGTCTCGCCGGCAAAGGTGAAGCTGGCTGTCCTGCCGGTAAACGTGGTCGTCAGGGTTGCCCTGATCATGTCGGACAGCCGCGGATTGCCCTTCAGGTAGCGCCCGTCGGGTTTGAGCGATCTGATGCATCCGGAGTAGGCGCTGTTCGCGACCATGTCGAATATGACGTCATATGTCTGCCCGCTGCCGGTAAAATCTTCGCGGGTATAATCAATGAAATGATCGACGCCGATCCGGCGCAGCATGTCCTCCTTGATGGGGCTGTCCACAGCGGTGACCTCGGCACCCATGGCTTTGGCGATCTGCACGCCGAAGGTGCCAATACTCCCGCCCGCACCGTTGACCAGGACAGTTTCTCCCCGCTGTATGTTCGCCAGCCGCATGAAGTGCAGCGCATTCAGCCCGCCAAGGGGTATGGCGGCCGCCTCTTCGAAGCTTGAATTTACGGGTTTGGGAATGACCGTGTAGCTGTCCGGCAGGCACAGGTACCGGCCGTAGGCGCCCATGCGAAGCCGGGCACAGCCGAATACCTGGTCGCCAACGCTGAATCGCGTCACCTTTCTACCGACGGCCTCGATCTCGCCCGCGAAGTAGCCGCCCAGCACCGGGTTTGCCGGCTTGAACAGCCCGAACCTGATGCGCAAGGGCAACCAGAACCACTTGACCGCGAACCTGAAACTGCGCAGTTCACAGTCGGCCTTGGTGGCCTCGGCCGCGCGGATCCTGACAAGGATCTCATCATCCCCGGGGACAGGTTCGTCCACCTCGCCGACATGAAGCACGTCGGGTGAACCATACTGCCTGTAGACGATGGCTTTCATGAATCTTGAAGCGGTGTCCGGATAAAATTATTCAATAAATCAGGGAAGGCATACCCGATTGATCTACCAATGCCAGTCCAGAAAGAGGAAACCTGCAATGAGTGCGCCAAGGCACACCACACCTGTTCCGACACCCCGGAACAACTGCCGCTCGATAGCACGCAACTGCGCATATTCCCGATCAAACCTTGACAGGCCGACAACATTCCTGCGATGAAGTATCTTCAGGGCAGGGTAACCACCCTTCCAGTTTCTTGCGACGATATTCAATTCTGACCAGAGCCCGGGGCGCTCTTTCTGCAGCCAGCTCGCAACCCGGCTGGCCTTTCGGGACAGCCGGATCTCGCACACAAAGGCATAGACGATTGAAACGCTGGCCAGTACAAGCAGAATTTTTATCCCGGGACTCGTCACTGACGCTCTTTTATCCAAACTGCAGGGTAATTGAAGGAAACAGATTTATTTTGCTGAAGTTATTACTCTGATCTGACCCCATTGATTTACATATTCAACCGGGAAGAGACCCAACATATTTCAACACAAGGATAACAAGCAGCATTACGGCCGATATAAATAGCCCAACTCATACAAGCCTGGCAGGGCGGCAACCACAACAAGGATGTTTTCAGTGGTCATATTCATTTCTCGTAGTTTAACCAATATCAGTTGATTAATTGGCGCTTTATCACACCCGCATGAAATGGATTAGCAGGATCAGACTCGATTGATCTGATGTTATCCTGTCGAATCAATGGAGTCTGACTATATTGACTCTTTATTTGACTATCACCCGCTCAATGGCCAGCGACTGCAAGGCACTGATCAGGCCGATCGCGTAGGCAATACTTTCATCCTCGACCACACTCAACGGTATGTGCTGCGCACCAACAGACTCGCTGATGCGGGTGCCATCCAGCCCGATCCAGCCCCGGCCGCTGTAATATTCCACCCACGCGTGTCCGTAGGCCATGACCGGTTTGTCCAGCGAGACAAACAGGCCTGTCACGGTACGCGCCGGATAACCGTACATCCTCAGCAGTGACGTGAGCAACACCGCGTGTTCGGTGCAGTCACCCGCGCGTGATCTGGCGACCTGCGAGGCAATATCGAAACCATGCGCCGCGTCCTTGTCGGCAATATAGTCATGGACAAACTGTTCCAGCTCGGTCGGCGACGGCTGCGAACCGAAGCGTTCATGAATTTCACCTGTCAGCTCCTGCACCGCGGGTTCCGCATAGTCGACCAGGAAAGTCGATGCACGGTGACGGTCATCGGCGGCCGGTATGAGCGTAACCGGGTAGCCCTGCATACTGACGGAAACACCGGTCGCCTGCCGAGACGCCCGTGGAAACCAGCCGGACAGCTGCTGCTGCAACAGGTCGGGCGCCTCGTGCACGATTTCGTAGTGCAATGCCGATGTTCGGGCTGCCGACGTACGAACATCCTCCACCCGCACCTGTCCGATAAACAACGGATTATCAGCGGCAGCCGCTAACCCGACGGCCAGCAGGCCCGGCAACAGCAGGCAGCCACGTACGCTTGCGGTGTAGCCGGCCATGCAGATATCAGGGCTGGATGTTGATATAGGCACGGGACAGCTGCAACTCCAGTGTCCCCATCTTAACCTTCATGGATGTCTGGCCCTTGTCATCGACCAGCCCGGTCGCCTTCAGACCCGCAAACAGCATTTCGTACTCGGGCAGGCCACCCACCTTCACGCCAGTGGGATTCGCTTCCATCGCAATGGTCTCCAGCGGATTGGCAGACGGTACGTAGGTGTCCAGCACCAGTGCACGCGGCTGGCCACTGGCCGGATTTGCGGCCTGCACCATCTGCCGGTACTGGTAGTACGGCCCGGTGACGCTGGCTGCCGTCTGCAGTGGTGCATCGATGCTCTTGCCCTGGAAGTTACCGGACACACGGTAACCCTCCTGTCCGTTAATATCGACACTGACCGAGACCTTGATCTGGCCATTCTCCGCCTCGGCATAGCGACCATTGATCAGCGTCCCGTCCGGCTGTTCAAAGGTCAGGTTGTACTCGTCATGTGTCATCGTCTGCTGCGCATTGCGCGGAATCATCAGGGCCGTCTCCACGACGCTCATGATGTCCCCGCCCTC
>JABDRC010000316.1 GCA_013041945.1 Halobacteria archaeon | reverse complement strand
CCCTCGCCGTTCACCGCCAGGTCAAGCGCATTGCCGGTGAAGTCGATGTTGCCCTGGTTAAACAATTGCGACACCGAGGCCAGTCGCACACCGGCGCCGGTATCGAGGGAGCCGATGCTGCCGAAGGCCGTGGCATAAACGTCGGTGAACTCTGCACGCGACTGCTTGAACCCGTTGGTGTTTGCGTTGGCAATGTTATTGGCCGTGACGTCCAGCGATGCCTGCGCAGCTGCCAGACCACTCAATGCGATTCGAAATGACATATGACTTCTCCTTTATCCCTGCTAACTGATCTGCCTGATCAGTGAAAAATCGACGGTACCGAGTCCGGCCAGTTCCAGCGTGAGCGGCCTGCTGCCCGATGGCAGTGAAACACTTTGCACCTGGTCAGCCAGCAATACGTCATAGGCCTCGTTGAGACCGCCGCTGACCGCCTCGGCACGCACCTCGTAACGACCAGGGGGGACGACCGAGCCATCCGTGGCAAGGCCGTCCCAGCTAAAAGTCACCATCCCTGGTGACTGACTTCCCAAACCGATATCCCTGATGAACGCACCGCTCTGGTCATAAATTCCGATATTCAGGCTGGACACCGAATTGGGCAGTTCAATGGCACCGTCGATGGTGCCGCCACTCGACAGCACACCCTGACCGGTCGGCACCAGTACGGCGCGCCCCAGCATGCCGGCAGCCTGCATGGCCTGGTTCGATACCAGCGAACCGGCCAGATTCTGCAATTCCGTGCGGATCTCCTCGATACCGCTGACCGTACCGAACTGGGCCAGCTGCCCCATGAACTCGCCGTTTTCCATCGGCTCGAACGGGTCCTGGTTTTTCAGCTGCGTTGTCATCAGCTTCAGAAAATCCTCCTGCCCCAGCTCGGTTTTCCTGCCGTCACCGGTCAGGGACCGTGACAAACCGAGTTCTTCCAGTATTGCGGCGTCCTGTATGCTGGTCATGTCCTGTTACTCCGTGCGTCGATCCGGTTTACTGTCCCAGCCGCAATGTTTCAGTCAGCAGCTGTTTTGAGGTATTGGCGACCTCGACGTTGCTCTGGTAGGAGCGCGAGGCGGAAATCATGTTGGCCATTTCCTCGACCATGTTCACGTTCGAGGTATAGATATATCCCTCGCTGTCCGCCTCCGGGTGGGCCGGACTGTATTGCTTGTTGATCGGTGCCTGGCTTTCCACCACGCCGTTGACCTCGACCGGCACGGTGGCGTGGTTGTTGCCCATGGCCTGCATCACGGCGGAGAATACCGGCTGCCGCGCCCGATAGGCGCCGTCTTCCGTGCCGCTGACGACCTCGGCATTGGCCATGTTGCTGGCAACGGTATTGAGACGCACGGTCTGTGCACTCATACCGGAACCCGCCACGTTGAAGATATTGAACAGTCCCATGTTCATTCACCCTTGATGGCCTTCATCAGGCCGCTGATCTTTCCGTTCAGGAAACGCAGTGTGGTCTGGTAACGCACGGCATTTTCCGAGAATTTCGTTGTTTCCAGCTGGGTGTCGACCGTATTGCCGTCCAGCGACGACTGGCCGGGCACGCGGTACAGCGTGCTCGTGGCTCCGCCGGCGTTTGCATGATTGATATGGGATGCATGGGTCGACTTCATGGCCGTTGCCGACTGCGCATTATCAAGCGCATGCCGGAAGTCCAGATCACGCGCCTTGTAGTTGGGCGTATCCGCATTCGCGAGGTTGGAGGCGATAAGCTCGCCGCGCCGGGCACGCAACTGCAGGGCCTCGGCATGTACTCCGAACACACGGTCGATACTGGTTGGCATGTGGTCCCTCACAAAAATTTCTTCCCGACCACTCAGTAGCAAGCGGCGTGCCAACACAGACGATGGCGTTCATTATCCTGTGACCCGCATGCAACGGGCTGACTCCCTACCTTATATAGCCGCGGGGCCGCACGGTCCGGCGGCAGTCAACGGGGCACTGCGGCATGACTCCCGGGCGGCAAACCACCGCACCCCGGCGGCAAACTATGGCCGGTCATTGCCGGCCCGGCTGCGGAAACGGGCACAGCTGCCGGCCATTACGGCGGCAATCATGCGTTTCCGTGAGCGTGATGGCGTTCAACCGTCCCGCGTATCGAATATGGCATGCTAATTGCTGTACCTATATCAGCAACCGGAATGCAACCCATCACGACACGGAGTCACACATGAACGACAGGTACATCGCTCGCGTACTGCTCGCCACACTGCTTCTGCTTGCCGGTCCGGCAACCGCGGGTGACCTGCAGGATCATCGCTCGATACAGGCGACGGCCGAGACATTCATCGCCGGTGTGGTGAACTCCAGTCACGGGGCAGAACCCACGGTCACCGCCGGTTCGCTGGACTCGCGCCTGCGCCTGGCACGCTGCGACGCAGCGCTGGAGGCATTCCAGCCAAGCGGCAGCCGCATGCTCGGGAATACCACGGTCGGTGTTCGCTGCACCGGCAGCAGCACATGGACACTGTACGTACCCGTCAGGGTCAGCCTGTTCGGTGACGTGGTGGTCGCGGCCCGTCCGCTGCCGCGCAGCCACTTGCTGACAGCGGCCGATCTCAAGCTGGCGCGACGCGACCTTGCGCCGCTGCATGCCGGTTATTACAGCCACATTGATCAACTGGTCGGCAAGCAGGCCGGACGCAACATAGCCGTCGATACCGCCGTTTCATCACTGCTGGTGAAAGAGCCGCTGGCCGTACGACGCGGCCAGCGCGTCAGCCTGGTGGCCGCCGTCGGCGGACTCGAGGTGCGCATGACGGGCGAGGCGATGTCGGACGGTACGGCGGGCGAGCGCATCAAGGTACGCAACCTGCGATCGAAGCGGATCATTGACGGGATCGTCAAGTCCGGCACGACCATACAGGTCGCCATGTAGCATTTACACGGGACTGAAAGAAGGGATACGGAACATGTCTATCGATACACGCTTCACCCCGGCGATCCGCAATGCCTTGCTGGAGAAAATGCAGGACCTCAGCGGCAGGTATGCAGCGGACGGCGGGAACCAGATTGACGACAAGCAGGCAAGCGGCAGCCAGGCAGGCACGGACAGCGTCAGCCTGTCCGCCGATGCCCTGCGCGTGCACGCCGCAGTCAGCATGACGGCGGGACAGGATGTATTCGATATCGAACGCGTCTCGGAAATAAGGCAGGCCCTGGCGACCGGTACCTACCGTATCGACCCGGAACGCCTTGCCGAGAAGTTTCAACGCTTCAACACCAACCTGTAATGGGAGACAGACCATGACGATGACACCCGACGCCTGCCAGTTCAGCATGAGCATGCTGCTGAAACAGGAAACCGCCCTGACGCAGCAGTTGTCCGAATTGCTGGACGGTGAATATGCGGCCATCACGGACAAGGACTTTACGACGTTCGAACAGATCATCACCGAGAAGGCGCTGACCGTTGAACAACTGGACCTGCTGGAGCAGGAAAGGATTGCGCTGATCGAGTCGGCCGGCCACAAACCGGACCCTGACAATTTCCTGTATTTCATGCAGTGGTGCGACCCGGCACAGCATATTATGCCGCACTGGGAACAGCTGTTGACGCTGGCCGGCAAATGCCGCAACCAGAACCTCAGAAACCACCACCTGATCGAATTGTGCAGCCGTCATACACGCGAAACACTCCACGTACTGCGCGGCGAGGACCCGCATACTGATCTCTACTCGGCGGATGGTGACACCGACAGCGGACACGAAAATCAGACACTGGCGCGAGCGTAAACCGAACTGATAGTATGCAAGTGCCTTCACCGTGCAGGTCTTCCTGCACGGTTTTTTTTATTTCCTGACAATTGTTACTTCTGTCCTACCCGCCTCCGCGTGCGGTGACAGGCACCGGCGGGAATGACGTGCAATTATTTCAGCATTGATTGATTATTTTTCTCTGTGTGCTCTGTGGCGATGTGGGAATGTTTCTCTTCAGGGAAAGTGTCAGTTCGAGATGCCGCCATCACATCCCGGGCAGGGGTCCACCAGGATACCCCTCCCGTCTATTGGCGACCTGGTGCGTGCCGCTTGTCCCGGCCGGCGGCCTCGAGTGAATACTCCTCG
>JABDRC010000111.1 GCA_013041945.1 Halobacteria archaeon | reverse complement strand
CCGCATGCCATGCGCCGGCTTGCCGACATCAATCTCGAGGCCGAGGTCCTGCCGCAGGCCGATTTCGATACCGACAGGGCCGTATCGCTGTATCCACAGCAGGTACAGGATTCCATCACACTCTATCGGAAGGTCCTGAAGAACTATCCACAGCGCGAGAACAACGATTCTGTTCTCTACCAGCTGGCTCGCGCCTATGAACTCGGTGGCGAGCCGGACAAGTCACTCGCCACGCTGGCCAGAATGGTGCGCGAATATCCCGACAGCAAGCACTGGCTTGAAGCACGCTTTCGCCGTGGCGAGATCCTGTTTGTGCAGAAAAAATACCGCGCCGCGGAAAACTCCTATCAGGCTGTGGTAGATGCGGGCAAGGACAGCCCGTTCCATGAGCAGGCGCTGTACAAGCTGGGCTGGAGCTATTTCAAGCAGGGCATGTTTACCGAGGGCCTGGATGCCTTCACTGCCTTGCTGGACCTGAAAATCGACAGCACGCTGAGCGGTGACGAGCGACTGACAAAACTGTCACGTGCTGAACGCGAGCGTGTCAATGATACCCTGCGTGTCATCAGCCTGAGCTTCTCGTACGAGCACGGCGCGGCGAGCGTTGCCGACTATTTCACCGGGAAGGGCGGACGCCCCTACGAGGACATTGTCTACGACCGGCTGGGTCTGCTCTATCTCGGCAAGGAACGTTTCAATGATGCCGCCGAAACGTTCAACGCCTTCGTCGAACAGAATCCTTACCACGCACAGGCACCGGCCTTCCAGATGCGTGTGATCGAGACCTACCGTCAGGGCAAGTTCCCCACGCTGGTGCTGCAGGGCAAGAAGGACTTTGTGGAGCGCTACAACCTGCAGAGCGATTACTGGCAGCATCATGATCCGGCGGAATCGGAACAGGTAATGGGCTTCCTGAAGGTCACCATGACCGACCTGTCGCGGCATTACCATGCACTGGCGCAAAAACACCGCAAACCGGCCGACTACGCCGAGGCAGCACACTGGTATCGCAGTTTCCTGGGTTCCTTCCCGCAGGACAAGGCCGCACCGGATATGAATTTCCTGCTGGCGGAGTTGCTGTTTGAGTCGGGTCAGTACGCGACGGCGGCCGAAGAATACGTCATCACGGCCTATAACTACGATACACATGAAAAGGCAGCCGATTCCGGCTATGCCTCGGTACTGGCACGCAACAAGCATGAGGCAACGCTGGAGAGCGCAGCGAAACAGACGTGGCACGAGCAGTCGATCGAAAACGCTTTACGCTTCGCAACGAGTTTTCCGGAGCATACGCAGTCCCTGGCCGTCATGACCCGCTCCGCCGAGCAGCTGCTCGCTATCCATCACAATCAGCGCGCCATCGAGGTTGCCCAGGCCGTGATCGACAACGAGGCCGCCACGACCACCCAGCAGCGGGTTAGCTGGACAGTCCAGGCGCATGCCTATTTCGACCTCGAGGATTACCTGCATGCCGAGCAGGCCTATCAGCAGGTGCTGACGCGTACCGCGTCCGAAGACAAGAGCAAACATGAACTTATTGAGAGACTTGCTGCCTCTATCTACAAACAGGGTGAAGCTGCGCAAAGCGCCGGAGACATGTCCGCCGCCGTCGGACATTTTCGGCGTGTGCGTGGTGCTGCTCCCGGCGCCAGCATTATCGCGACCGCAGAATATGACGCTGCAGCCGGCCTGTTGCAGTTGCAGGACTGGCAGGCCGCCACCGGCATGCTCGAGCAGTTCCGCACTGCATTCCCCGATGATCCGCGCCAGGGCGAGGTCACGCGCCGTCTTGCAACGGCCTACCTGTCCGGCGATCGACCGTTGCAGGCAGCCACCGAATTCGAACGCATCGGCCGCGAGCATACGGATGCGGGGCTGCGCAGGGATGCCCTGTGGCAGGCTGCCGAACTGTATACCCGCGCGGACCGGCCTGCGCAATCAAACGGCATGTACAGCGAGTACATCCACCAGTTCCCGCAGCCTTTTGAGCCGGCGATCGAGGCACGCCACCGGATTGCGGAGCAACACAAATCCGCAGGCGCTACCGGCGAATATCATCGCTGGCTTGCAGATATCATCACAACGAACCGCAAGGCGGGCAGTAACCGCACCGACCGGACACGTTACCTGGCCGCCAACGCCCAGCTGACGCTGGCACGTGTGCAGTATGCCCGCTATAAAGGCGCACGGATTACATTGCCGCTGAAGAAAACACTCGAGACCAAGAAGCGCCTGATGCAGGAGGCACTGCAGCAGTTCGAACAGGCCGCGTCCTACGAGGTGGCCGGGGTCACGACTGCGGCTGCGTTCTACACAGCTGAAATCTACAGCCATCTGGCCGCCGCACTGATGCAGTCGGAACGGCCGAAGAACCTCGATGCCGAGGCACTGGAACAGTACGACATCCTGCTGGAAGACCAGGCCTATCCGTTCGAGGAGCAGGCCATCACCCTGCATGAGACCAATGCGGCACGTGTCGAGGCGGGGCACTACGATGCCTGGATCGACAAGAGCCTGCAGGCACTGGCGCAACTGGTCCCGGCGCAGTACGCAAAACAGGAGAGGGGTGCGTCCCATGTGGCCGAACTTCGCTGAATATATGAACAAGGGACCGCTGCTGGCACTCGTGCTGGCAGCCGCATTACTGTCCGGCTGCGCCAGTGCACCCGTTGACAACAATGTCATGCCGACCAGCGATACACCGTCGAAACCTGCGGCACCGGTGAAGGATGCCGAAGGCAAGCATCGCTATGTCCTGGCCCTCATGGCAAAAGAGGACTGGCACAAGGCGGCGGAAGAACTCGAACATCTTACTGCCGCAAGACCGAAGCTGCCCGGACCCTGGGTCAATCTCGGTATCGTCAGAACCATGCTTGGCGACAGCACTGCCGCCGAGGCAGCCTTCAAGGCAGCGCTGGATGCCGATGCCGGCATGGCCGAGGCCTGGAACCAGCTGGGCATGCTGTATCGCCGCAGCGGCCACCTGGAGAAGGCACGCGCCGCTTACAACGCCGGCCTGGAAAGATCGCCGGATCACGCCGACCTGCACTGGAATCTTGCCCTGCTGCATGACCGTTACCTGCCGGACCCGGTACTCGCATTGACACACTATGAGCGCTATCAGCAATTGACGAAATCCGATGATGCGCAGTTGCAGCAGTGGATCGCGAAGTTACGCGAACAGGTCCCGGCAACAAAACCCGAGAAGATGACTGCGGAGGCCGGGAAATGAACCTGCAGAACAGCACCTGCAGGAGCGGACATTGTCCGCGAATGAATCTGGCACATTTATTCGCGCATGCCTGCGCTCCTGCGAAATTATCGGTGATCTGCCTGATCAGCTTGTTGTGGATTGCGCCAGTCCACGCCGCCGATCAGCTCGATCTGGAGGGCGCCACCATTACCGGCAGCCAGGAGCTGCCCAAGGCATTGCATATCGTGCCGTGGAAATCGGCCGAGGCGGGCGATCTCGCCGGGCGGCCGCTGAACAGCCTGGTCGATGAGATCCTTGCACCCATCGACCGTGACGTGTTTCTCAGAGAACTTGAATACTATGAGGCAGTTCACAGTTCTGAATGAGCCGGGGATATAAGGTTACAAGGCGTGTAAACCTTGCCAATGGCATGTCGATAAGGACAAAAGTGACATGGCACGGCAAGCCACCTTCCAAGGGGAAGCAACAGGAGTATCACTATGGATATGTATAACACCGTGGTCGGATTCTTCCAGTCCGGCGGTATCTTCATGTATCCAATCGTCATCGTGCTGGCACTGGGCATGGCGATTGCGATCGAGCGCTGGTTTTATCTCAGTGTGGCGCGGTCCAGCAACCACCGTCTGTGGAAGAGGATTCAACCGCATCTTGCAAAGGGCGATCTGATGCAGGTGGCGCTGTTGACCGAAAAATCACGTTCGGCCATCAGCCATATCTTCAGCTACGGCCTGAGTCGCGCACGCACCTCGCGCCGCCGCGATGATGTCGAGATCGCGATGGAAGAGGGCCTGATGGAAACGGTTCCGAATCTCGAAAAGCGCACCGGCTACCTGGCGACCTTCGCCAATATTGCCACGCTGCTCGGCCTGCTCGGCACCATCATCGGCCTGATCCAGGCCTTCACCGCGGTGGCCTCGGCCAACCCGTCGGAGAAGGCCGACATGCTGTCCGCCAGTATTTCGGTGGCGATGAACACCACGGCCTTCGGCCTGATGGTCGCCATCCCGCTGCTGCTGCTCTATGCCGTGCTGCAGACCAAGACCACGCAAATGGTCGATAGCCTGGAGATGGCCTCGGTGAAGTTTCTCAACAGCCTGACAGATAGCCCGGTCAGCGGCGGAGCAAATCCCGGATGAGAAACCGTCTGCATCGCCGGCGGCAACACGAGCCGGCGGACATCAATATCACCGCCTTCATGAACCTGATGGTGATACTGGTGCCGTTCCTGCTGATCACGGCCGTGTTCTCGCGCATGACCGTGCTGGAACTCAGCCTGCCGGCTGCGGCCGAGCACCAGCAGAATATCCAGGAACCGCTGTTCAACCTGGAGATCATCGTGCGCGGCGACAGTATTGCCGTGGGTGACCGCGAGGGCGGGCTGGTAAGGCGCCTGCCCCGGGTGAACGGTGAATACGACTACGAACAGCTCTCGCAGCTGTTGCAGCAGATCAAGGCGCGCTTCCCCGAGAAGCTCGAGGCCACCCTGCTGCTGGAGAGCGATACCCCCTACGACACGCTCGTACAGGTCATGGACCGGGTGCGGGTCGCACAGGTCGTGGTAGCGGGCAGCGTTCAAAGCGCGGAGCTGTTCCCAGAAATCGCAATCGGTGACGCACCGATCACGAACGCGAACACGAGGATGGCCGGCAAATGAAAATGTCACGCCGCGCACTGCGGATGGAGAAGCACCACAAGCGCAAGCGCAGCGCCCTGGGAATCAATCTAGTCTCGCTGATGGATATCTTCACCATCCTGGTATTTTTCCTGCTGGTGAACTCGTCCGATGGCGAAGTGCTGCCGACACACAAGTCCGTGGTTTTACCGGAATCGGTGTCCGAGGAGCAGCCCCGGGTGACCGTTGTGATCATGATCAATCCGGATAATGTCCTGCTGCATGGCAAGGTCATTGCACCGGTTGAAGCTGTCATGAATACCAGGGGTCCAACCTATGCACCGTTGAAGACCGCGTTGAGCAGTGAGCTCACCGTGGCCCTGCAGAAAAAGCGCTCCGACGAGCCTGTGAAAGTGGAAGCCACCATCATGGGCGACAAAACCATTCCCTTCAGCCTGCTGAAAAAGGTCATGGCGACCTGCGTCGAAGCCGGCTACCACCGCGTATCGCTGGCGGTCATGCAGAAGCCCCTGGAGGAAGTCTGATGCCGGCAGGGGCGCTGAGTTTCTATATGACGTGGGGTTTGGCGAACGACGACGACCGGCGCTTCAACCGCATCGTTCGCAATAACCTGCTGATCGCACTCACGCTCGGCCTGCTCATGCCGTTCCTGCCGTTGCCGGAAATAGAAAAACCGGTGGAGGAGAATCCGCCGCGGCTGGCAAAATTGATCTTCGAAAAGGAAATCATCAAGCCGCCACCACCGCCGAAAGTTGAGGTGAAAAAACCGCTGCCGAAAAAGGCGGAAAAACCGAAGCCGGTGAAGAAACCGAAAAAGGTGGTGGTCAACAAACCGAAACCGGTGAAGCCCAGGGTCACGGCGCGACAGAAGGCCGAGAAGTCCGGGCTGCTGGCACTGAGCGATTCACTGTCAGACCTGCGCCAGAACACGGTAACCAAAAGTTTCAGCAACAAGAATCTGTCCCAGGCCGGCGGCAAGGCAAGCAAGACCGAGCGCGCGATCCTGACCGCGGGCACCACCAGCTCCAGTGGCGGCATCAAGACAGCATCGCTCAGCCGCAATACCGGCGGCGGTTCGCTGGCCGGCCGCTCCACCACCACCGTACAGAGCCCGGCCGGTAATGCCGAGACCGGCAGCGTCGGCGGCAAGGGCAAGGGCAGCCGCTCGGCCGGACGCAGCATCGAGGAGATCCAGATGATCTTCGACCGCAACAAGGGCTCGATCTACAGCGTCTACAACCGTGCGTTGCGCAAAAACCCGGACCTGCAGGGCAAGATGGTGCTGCGCCTGACCATCGCACCCAGCGGCAAAGTCACCCGCTGCGATATCGTCTCCAGCGAACTCGGCGACCCGGCGCTGGGCAGCAAGATCACATCCCGCGTGAAGCTGTTCAACTTCGGCGCCAAGGATGTCAACGAAGTCACCCTTACCTACCCGA
>JABDRC010000296.1 GCA_013041945.1 Halobacteria archaeon | reverse complement strand
AAGAAGTTCTCTTCACCGACGGCATCCATGATCTCGATATTGGCACCATCATAGGTGCCGATGGTGATGGCACCGTTCATCATGAATTTCATATTTCCGGTGCCCGAGGCCTCTTTGCCTGCCGTGGATATCTGCTCGGACAGATCCGCAGCCGGGCAGATGTGCATCATCTTTGACACGCCGTAATTCGGCAGGAATACCACCTTGAGCCGGTCGCCGACGGCCGGGTCGTTGTTGACCACCGAGGCGATATTGTTGATCAGCTTGATGATCTCCTTTGCCCGCTGATACCCCGGAGCGGCCTTGCCGCCGATCAGTACGCAGCGATTCACCCAGTTGGAGGTATCTCCCCTTCGAATCCGGTTGTAAAGATGGATGATGTGCAGGACATTGAGCAGCTGGCGCTTATATTCGTGGATGCGTTTCACCTGGATATCGAACAATGCGGTGGGATCGAAGGTGACGCCTGTGGCCCGCTTGACCAGCCCGGCTAGCCGCTGCTTGTTGTGAAGTCGCATCTCCTGCCAGCGTTGCATGAAGGCCTTGTCGCCATTCTCCGCCCAGGGGCGCAGGGCGGACAGCCGACCCAGGTCGGCCTGCCAGCCGTCACCCAGTTTCTCGGTCAGCAGTGCAGCGAGCGTGGGGTTGGCCATCGCCAGCCAGCGGCGCGGCGTGACGCCGTTGGTCTTGTTGTTGAACTTCTCCGGCCACAACTCGTAGAAATCCTTGAACAGCCCCTTGGTCAGCAGGTCCGAATGCAGGGCGGCAACGCCGTTGACGGAAAAACTGCCGACGATTGCGAGCCAGGCCATTCTCACCTGGGGCTCGGGGCCCTCCTCGATCAACGACATGCGGCGGATCCGGTCGATGTCTCCCGGCCATCGTTGCCGCACATCCGCCAGGAAACGCGCGTTGATCTCATAGATGATCTCCAGCAGGCGCGGCAGCATCTGCTGGAACAGGCGCACCGGCCAGCGCTCCAGCGCCTCGGGCAGCAGCGTATGGTTGGTGTAGGCCATGCAGCGCGAGGTGATGGACCAGGCCTCATTCCATTCCAGCCGCTTGTCTGCATCGTCGATGAGGATACGCATCATCTCCGCCACGGCGATGCTGGGATGGGTGTCATTGAGCTGGAAGATATTGCGGTCTGCGAATTCAGACAGCGGCCGATCAGCCCACTGGCGGAACACGTCCTGCAGGCTCGCCGAGGTCAGGAAGTACTGCTGGCGCAGCCTTAACTGCTTGCCGTTTTCATTGGCGTCGTTGGGATACAGCACCATGGTGATGTTTTCGGCCTGGTTCTTGTTCGCCACCGACTCCGCATAGTCGCCGGCGTTGAACTCCACGAGGCTGAATTCGTCGGTTGCGGATGCCGACCACAACCGCAGGGTGTTGACGATGTTGTTGCGGTAGCCCGATACCGGCACGTCGTACGGGACCGCCAGGATGTCGCAGGTGTCTATCCAGCGGGTGTGCTTCTTGCCCATGGGATCGACGAAATGCTCTGTTCTTCCGCCGAACCTGATCGTTTGTGTGTACTCGGGCCGTTCCACCTCCCAGGGGTGGCCGTCACGCATCCATTGATCCGGATCCTCGATCTGGTAACCGTTTTCGATATGCTGATGGAACATGCCGTATTCATAGCGCAGGCCGTACCCCGTCACCGGCAGCCCCAGGGTCGCGCAGCTGTCGAGGAAACAGGCGGCGAGTCTTCCGAGACCACCATTGCCGAGACCGGCGTCCGGCTCGGCGTCTCCGATTTCCTCCAGCGTGATGGCGAAATCCTTGAGTGCCTGGCTTACGGATTCCTCAAGATCCAGGTTGAGCAGGTGGTTGCCCAGTGAGCGCCCGATCAGGAACTCCAGTGACAGGTAGTGGGCTCTGCGTGCGCCGGAGCGCTGGTACATGCACCAGGTATTGCGCCAGTCGCTCATGATGCGGTCACGGATGGTGAACGCGAGGGATTCGTATAGATAGAAGCGTTCGCAGCCGAGGAAGCGGCCGAGGTGGTATTCGAGGTAGCGGCGTACATCCTGGCTCAGTTCCTGCGCGTCCCCCGGCAGCGGCGGCATGTTCGGCAAGATGCAGGTTTCCTTGGTTTCTTGTTCGCCCACGAGGTATCTCTCCTGCTGGTTTATTGTGCGAGGTAGTGTTCGAGATAGGCCTGCGCACTGCTACGCCAGCCGTGATCTGCCCGCATGCCGGTCTTGATCAGCTCCATCCACTCCTTGGGCTGCCTATACAGCGCAAAGGCACGTTCCAGAGCCTTCTCAAGGGCGGCAGCGCTCGCTTCTTCAAAAACGAAACCGTTGGCCTCTCGGTCCGCCATGCTCTCAGCCGTGGCGTCCACTACGGTATCGGCGAGACCACCGGTCGCGCGAACCACCGGCGGGGTGCCGTAACGCAGGCTGTACATCTGGTTGAGGCCGCAGGGCTCGTAGCGCGAGGGCATGGCAAAGATGTCACAGCCGGCCTCGAGCTGGTGGGCCAGTGTCTCAGAATAGCCGACATGGCAAAACACGCGCTCTGGATGAGCCAGTGCCAACTCCTCCAATTGCTGTTCGAACCGGTGCTCGCCGGACCCTATCAGCACGAACTGGGCATCGCTGCTGGCGAGCAGCGGTGGTATCGCCCCAAGCAGCAGGTCAATGCCTTTCTGCGGTACCAGCCGGCCAACGGTGCCGACCAGCGGACCCTCGTGTTCCAGCGCCGCGGCCGGTGCATCGAGCGCACTCAGCAGGGCCCGGCGATTGGCTTCCTTGCCCGCGCGGATCTTGCCGCGGGTGCTGTAATGTGCGACCAGGTGTGGATCGGTGCGCGGGTTCCAGGTCTCGTCGTCTATGCCGTTAAGTATGCCTTTCAGCTTGTCGGCGTTGGCCTCCAGGATGCTGGCATAACCGTAGCCGTACTCCTTGGTCCGGATCTCGCGCGCATAACTCGGACTGACGGTGGTCACCAGTTCACTGAACGTGAGTCCGGCCTTTAGCATGGAAAATCGTTCGTAGAATTCACCGAACTCCACGGACCACCAATGGTGCGGAAGATGAAGGCTCTGAAATTCACCGTAGTCGAACTGACAGTCGTAGGCCAGATTGTGCACCGTGAAGACGCTGTGAGGAGGATGCGGGTCCTGGGCAAGGTAG
>JABDRC010000295.1 GCA_013041945.1 Halobacteria archaeon | reverse complement strand
CTTGAGCACCGCCATAGCGCCAGCGACGTGGGGTGCGGCAAAGGAAGTGCCGGTGCTGAAAGCATATGGGGCGGAAGGGGTGCCGCTGGTCAGGCCGGCCGTCAGCACGTCCTTGCCGGGTGCCGCGATCCTGGGATAGATATCGCCGTCACAGGCAGAAGGCCCGCGGCTGCTTGTTCTGAGCACACGCAAGGACGAATCGACAGCGCCCACCGACAGGCTGCCCGGGTCATTGGCCGGTTCCATGCTGGTGTTGGACTTGTGACCACTGTTGCCGGCGGAAAATACAACAGCGATCCCTGCTGCCTTCAGCGTTGCGATATCGGCAGCAAACTCGCCTAGACATTCACCTTCTGTCCCCTGCAGCACCCAGGAGCTGTTGACAATATCAGGCGCGTCTGCGGAAACCCCGTCACCGTCCGGGTCCATCAGCCACTGGAAGCCCTGGTGAATCTTGGCAAGATCCGACTGGTCCTGATCATTGAAAATCTTCACCGAAATCCACTGGGCATCAGGCGCGACACCCATGTCGAATCCGCCGGCGTTACCGCCGACGATCAGGCCCATGACGCCGGTACCATGGCCGCTGGCGTCGAAGGGCGTGGCGTGCTGACCATGCGGGTCAAACCAGCTGTTACTGCCGCCGCGCCATTTGGGACCGATATCGAGGTGATTCGCATCGACACCGCTGTCCATGGTCGCCACCACCACACCGGTGCCGTAGTAGCCAAATTGCCACAGGTCAGTGGCGCGAATTTCGCTGATATTCCAGTAGGTGGAAGCCGGGTCGCCAGGGGCACCGGCCGGAACGGGTGCCGGCGGGAGCTCGACCTTCTCGTTCAGGTAGATAACATCGACACCGGCCCGGTTGACCAGGCCATTGAGTGATGCCACCGGAACCGTCGCCGCGATGCCGTTGATGATCCACAGCGTTTCTGGCGGTGTCAGTGCAGTGTTTTCCAGCTTATTGGTCAGCGAAGTCTCGCAGGCCCTGGCCTTGTTCTGCAAAGCAGGCACCAGCTTGTCCGCGGGGACCGAAGCCGGATCCACTGGATCCACGCAACGGATAATGACATCCACCGGGTCGCCGGGGCTCATATCCGCGATGGCAGCCTCGAACTCGGGGTCCAGTGTCCCCGCCTGTGCATTGAAGAAGGACAACCCCGCGAATAGCAGGCTTGCCCCGGTTGCAGCTGTTTTGAAATTCATTTTTGACATAACTTGTATCGACCTTGTTAGTTCACCATCAGGTGTTCAACCTTGAAATCTCCGATCACCACCGTAACCTTTTCGCCCGCTTTCACGTGGCGGTCCGGGTTGCCGAAGATCATGTAATACGTCTTGTCGGCCTTGATGTTCTTGCCGCGGTTGGTGGGCCGGAACGCCCCCACCTTGGCCGCCATCGGGACCGGCAGCTTGATGTTCGAGCGCTCCGCAATGATGTGCGGCTTGATGCGCTGATCGAACAACGGCAATGCCTTGTCCGCATCCATGACCCGGAAACGGAAGTCCAGCATCATTCCGGCAGCAGTCAGGCGCATGCCCAGCAGCTCGACACCCCATTTGTTGGCGAGTTCCTCGGCCTCCTCGGGGGTGATGTTGACCGTCGCGAATGGCGCGGGTGCTGGCATCGGCGGTGGCTGCCATTTGGCATCTGGCCCTTTCGCCTGCGGTGCTTCACTGGCGGCTTTGCCGCTTTCCGGGTTGGCGGCGTCTGCCGGTTTGGCATCCTGTTCGGAAGCCGGCGGCGTGAGTTCCGCACCGATCACCGCCTGGCCCGGCGGCGCTGCAATCAGCAGCAGCGTTACCAGCGTGCTTTGCAGAAAAAGATGCCGAACACCGTTTTCCTGTCTGCGTGCCGTCCTTGCTGCCAAACGATCGCTTACTGTCTTGTCTCTTCGCATGGATCCGAACCTGTCTCTGTTGCGGGCTTCGGGTTGCACCCCTGCTGCCACTTGATTGTTCCATTTCGGTACACCTGATATGCGTACCATCTGCTGCTCCAGCCGCCTGCCGCTTCTGTGCACACAATGCACGCTGCGGCAAAACTGGAATCAGGAGCCGACCCGGCTCCTCATTCCAGTCCCCTTCCGCGAAGGAAAGGGACGGGATTTTAAAATGTCTTGTTTCTCCTTCTGTGTTTGTTCCGCGGCGGCCACAACAACTTCGGGGCCGCCGCGTATTTGCCATCTAACCGGGCCCTATTCCACCTGGACCTCAACCCCGGCCACATTGGAGGTCGCGCCCAGGTTGTCCTCGACGGTGTAGGTGAAGGTACGGTTGGCAGCATTGCCGTTGGTCAGCGTCAGGGTCACGAACCCGCCACCATCGACTGTCACATCCGCACCATTCGGCGGGGTCACGATCACGATGCTTTCGTGGTTGATGGTCCCGTCCTCGTCGGTATCGTTGGCAGTGATGTTGAATGTCGTCGAGTTACCATTGCCCCGTGCGACCGTCATGCCAGGACCACCGCTATCAGGCTCTGCCACCGGCGGAATGTTGGCGACCTCGCAGACGTCACCAACGCCGTTGCCGTTCGCATCTTCCTGGCCGGGATTATTAGTGTCCGGGCAGTTATCGCAGATATCACCGACACCGTCACCGTCTGCATCTTCCTGAAGAGGATTCGGTGTCGTTGGGCAGTTGTCGTCCGCATCGGCGACGAGGTCACCATCCGAGTCGATCAGCGGATCGCAGGCATCGCCGATACCGTCACCGTCCACATCTTCCTGGCCGGGATTCGGGGTCGCCGGGCAGTTGTCGGTTGCATCGGCCACACCGTCATTGTCCGAGTCGGTAAGCGGGTCACAGGCATCACCGATACCGTCGCCGTCCGCATCTTCCTGCCCGGGATTCGCGATCGCCGGGCAGTTGTCCACCGCATCGCCGATACCGTCACCGTCCGAGTCAGTCAGCGGGTCACAGGCATCACCGATGCCGTCGCCGTCCGCATCTTCCTGGCCGGGATTCGCGATCGCCGGGCAGTTGTCCGTCAAGTCAGGTACGCCGTCACCATCACCATCGAAGTCTGGATCGCAGGCATCACCGATGCCGTCACCGTCCGCATCTTCCTGGCCGGGATTCGGGGTCGCCGGGCAGTTGTCGTCTGCATCGGCCACGCCGTCACCATCCGAGTCGTTCAGCAGGTCGCAGGCATCACCGATACCGTCACCGTCTGTATCTTCCTGGCCGGGATTCGCGTCGACCGGGCAGTTGTCCACACCGTCGAGCACACCGTCTCCGTCAGTGTCGACCCCGCCGCTGAACGACAGGAAGCGCAGCATGCCGCCGACATCGTCACCGACATCGAAGTTATCGGGGTCGGTGGGATTGGTCATGTAGCCGTTGCCGTCGTAGACCGCATAGCGGCCGGCATCCGGTGCCTGGATAATTGCATCCTTGGTTTTCAGCGGCGGCAGCATGGCCGACCACTGCTCGCGAGGTGCTGCGGCCACGACATTCGCACCGTCCTGGTAGTTGTACTGCAGGGCATCCTCGGCGTGGAGGGTCATGTGCAGACCCTGGAGCACCGGCACGTGGGTCTTGCCCGCCGCGCTGAGCAAGCGCACGAGCACAGCCTCACCGGCGACCAGCGGCGCACCGCCTGTGCCCGTGGTGATATCAGCCGTAATGCCGTCCACATAGGGCTCGCCGTTCACCAGGAACCACTTGGGATGGTAGTGGATGGACGTGTCGTACGGGGCTACCAGCCCTGTGGGATTGTACAGCTCGTTGATAGCCGCATTCAGGTCCGGGTCGATCTCGCTGTAGAACAGCACGATCTCGTTGTCGTAGCTGACTGCGTCGGAAGTGCCGATAGCAGGATAAGCCACGCCAGCGGCAGTGTCCTGAGTCACCGCCCCGTACAGGCCCATGTAGACC
>JABDRC010000102.1 GCA_013041945.1 Halobacteria archaeon | reverse complement strand
AATCCACGGTCCGGCGCTGTCCTCATCCGGCATATTGCGTAAAAAATACTGTAAGCCTGCAAGGCACTCCGAATGCTTGCGCAAGTTGCTAATTTCCAATAATTAAACAACACGCAGGCCAGGCAGGGCGGCATACAGGGTGTCAGAAAGTTTTACATTGTTCGCTCCCATGTGCCAGGCAGGTTGAACTTATTACTAATGAAAACAGTTATATAGAGGATGTGGCTTAATTTATGCAGCCAAATTTCTGTTCTACGGCATTGTATTACGTATGGAAACGCAAATTACATCACCCGTGACCGGAGACAAGGGTGTTGCCGGGAGCCCCGGTAGTCGTCCCGCTGAGGAGCATTACGACCTGCGGATATACACGCTCGGTCGCTTTACCATCACGCGCGACGGCGAATCCATAGACCACACGCGCAAGTCGCCCGCTAAACCCCTGCAACTTCTCAAGGTACTGATCGCGACCGGCGGCCGGCAGGTCGGTGTGGCCAACCTGGCGTCGATCATCTGGCCGGACAAGGACGGTGACCTGGCACAGCGCACCTTCGATACCACCCTGCATCGTCTACGCAAGTACCTGGGCGATGATCACTACCTGACCATGGAAGACGGCAGGCTGACGCTGAACAGTGGACGGGTATGGGTCGATGTCTGGGAATGCGAGCGCCAGCTGACAAATTTGCGCAGCTTGCTGTCGCGTCGTATGAGTGCCGACACAGCCAATCAAATCAATCATTGTGCAGAGCGGATTATGCGCATCTATCAGGGGCATTTCCTGGCGAGTGACGAAACCTCCTGCTGGTCGGTATCCCTGGAAGAGCGGCTCCGGAACCGCTATGTACAGGGCATGCTGGCCCTTGGCCGGTTCTGGGAACAACAGGGCTCGCCGGGGAACGCAGTACTCTGCTATCAGAAGGGTATCGAGGTCGATGACCTGATCGAGACCTTTTACCAGCGCCTGATGCTGTGCCTGGACCAGTGTGGCCGGCAGCCGGAGGCAACAGCCTGCTACCATCAGTGCAGGCATGTACTGGCGGTTGGCCTGGGTTTGCAACCGACCGGGGAAACCCGGCAGATCCACGAGACAATTCTTTCGCATTACACGCACCAGGCCGGCTGACCTGCGTGGTTCCGGCTGGCTGACAGGCCTGGCAATGCCGGCGGTACGGTCTGCCTGCCTCGATTCCCCTCCCCTGAAAGACACGGCCTGCCGGCAGGCGGCTGTCGTCGATATGGCCGTAACCTGACGTAAAACATCAGGAATTTCTCACCTAACCAGCCAGAATATGCGGTCCTTCGCAGTGCCTGCATATCTGTAAGTTATTTGTAGGCCGGTGGGCCTTACTGTTCTCCTCGACGGCAAACTCAACAATCAGCCGATAACAATAAAGGTCATTTATGGATTGCTACATCGTACGGATTTATCGGCACATTGCAGGCAGGAACGGCCAGTCGGATGAAATCGCCGGCCTGGTCGAGAATGTGGGTGAGCGCGACAGCGGAAAACCCTTTTCGACCTACAGCGGCCTCGTCGAGGCCATTCGCGACAGTTACAAGATCCACGCGACGAATGATGATATGCCGGAGAAAAGCGCGGCCAGCGATTTGCGCATGGTGCGTCCTGTACGCGGGAACTATGAATAACAACCATCACGTTCAATAGATCAACCGGGAAAGGTGCTGAGTAATGAAAAACAGGATACAGATTATGGTTGCCGGCATGCTGCTGTTATGTGCATCAGTATCCCATGCAGCGACGGTGACTTATACACTGGACCAGTCCAACCGGTTCGAGGACGGGATTGATTACGTTTCAGTGACCCTGACCGAAGATTCCTCGCAGGGTCTGCTGAATATAAGTGTGGCAATGCTGCCGGCACTGGCAGGCTATACCAATGAACATACCGGTATTCAGGCCTTTGCATTCAATCTGGGCGAGGGTGTCCGTATCGGACACGGCAGACACCGTTACTGGTGTATGCAGGAACACGAAAAACACGGTGACAGGCATGAGGAACCACGTCGTGAGGACATCGGCAATGATGATGTTTTCGGTCATGAGAAGGATGGGCATGACTACGCACACCATTATCCAGACAATTACGATCCCGACGCATTCCTCACGCGGGGCGATTTTGGTCTGCCCGATGGCTGGCGGGTCAAACTCAACAAGGGCTGGAACTGGCGGTTGATGTACGACGTCCTCGTCTTTGGCAAGAGGGGCCGTAACCAGGACCCTCTGCAGTTTTCAATCGAGGGGCTGACCCTTGATGACATTTCAAACGAATTCGCGGTGTTGATCACGGGCCTTGACCTGGGTGGAGGTGAGTGTGGTCATCATGAAGGTGAGCGTGAACATGGCCATCATGGCAAATGCATGAAACACAGAAACAGTGCCTTCTTCTATGGCGGTGGCGATCCGTCCCCGATACCGTTGCCCGCCAGTCTCTGGCTGTTCGGTTCCGGGTTGATGGGAATGACCTTTGTGGCTCGCAGGATGCGCCGTTCATGAGCAGGACACAGAACTCCGTAAATTGGCCCCCCGGTTGTCCGAGGGGGGCGATTTTTTTACCGAATGATGAATTATCCGTCTCCGTAGGTTATTGCCCGGCACGTATGCCGGGCGATTTTTTTTCGAATAGTCGGGGAGGGTACTCGTACTTGCGGACAATATGCGCCAGGTAGCTTGCCCGGCCATAATTGATACCTGTCTACGGACCGAATCCATAAAAAATAACGGGTTAAGAATATGAAAAAGATAATATCGATCTCAATCGCCGTGTTACTGCTGACGGGCAGGCCCGCGCTTGCAACGGTCGTCTCTACCTTTGACGATACCAACCTGGATTGTATCGGCGTGAACCAGGATTGCTGGTCTGTCACGCCCGGTGATGGTACCGGCTTTACCCTGACCAACCCTGGTACCGGTGGTAATACGGGCGGTAACAGTGACGGTTATGCCTTGCTGACCGATATCGTTTCCGGTGGTTCAGGCGGCCTTGCCGTGGCGCCGGTAAAATTTCTGGGTGATCTGACCGGTTATGACTCGATCAGCTGGGATGCCCTGCTGCCGTCACACTGGTCTCCTTTTAACGCGCTCAAGCTCGTGAAGCTCAGGATATCCAGTAACACAACAAACTACCTCTACTCGCCAACCGGCGGTACGGCCGGTGTCTGGGAATCCTGGCAAGCACCACTCCTCGATGGCCCTGGCTGGTCCCGTAGTGGTGGTGGAGAATCACTTGCAGAGGTGCTGGCCGATGTAACCGAGTTGGCCTTTATTCTCGAGGTAACTACGTTCACCGGCCTCG
>JABDRC010000282.1 GCA_013041945.1 Halobacteria archaeon | reverse complement strand
CTTGATCTGCTGCATGAGGCGGAGGCGAGCGGTGGCCAGAACGGCGTGATCAGCGAGTTGCGCGGCGACATTCACAACCTGCGTGGCGAGTCCCGGCAGGCGGTTGACGCCTACCGGGAAGCACTGTTGCTGATGAACCTGGAGTATCCCGGGCGCCACCTGGTACAGCTTAAATACGACAACGCCGCCGTCCTGGCGGCGCCGTCCATGGATGATTCACAGTGATACGTGGTCTTGCAATCATGCTGTTGCTGGGCCTTGCCAGCGGCTGCTCCACACTTAAATCCTGGATGCCGGGCGTGCTGGAAGGCGAGGATAATGCCGCACCGCCGACCGCCCTGACACCGGTTGAAAAACCGGTTGAGCTCACGCGTCGCTGGAGACGCGATATCGGTGTGGGCCTGGATGAATTCAATCTGAACCTGCGCCCGGCCGTGCGCGACGGACGTGTGTATGCGGCTGACCGGGAAGGCCGCGTCGTGGCGATCGACGCGCTGTCGGGCGACGAGCTGTGGACCGTGAAAACCGGTGCGGCCGTATCTGCCGGCCCGGGTGTCGGCGAAGGACTGGTTCTGCTCGGCACCAGCAACGCAAAGGTCATTGCACTCGATGCCGACGACGGTACCGAGCGCTGGCGTGCAGAGGTGAGCAGTGAAGTCCTGTCCGTGCCGCAAACCGATTTCGAGAAAGTGATCGTGCAGAGCGCGGATGGCAACCTGACCGCACTGGCTGCAACCGACGGGGAGTCGTTGTGGATCTATGACAGGAGCGTGCCGGTACTGACCCTGCGCGGCACGAGTACACCGGCGGTGCAGCAGGGCGTGGTCGTTGCCGGGTTTTCCAACGGCAAGCTGGTCGCACTCGACGCGGAAAAGGGCCTGGTTGCCTGGGAGGCAAGCGTCGCGATCCCGCAGGGGCGCTCGGAACTCGAGCGTATTGTCGATATCGACGGCGACCCTGTCATTGTCGGTGGTGCGGTGTACGTGACGACCTACCAGGGCCGCGTTGCCGTGGTCGAGTTGCGCACGGGCACACTTGGCTGGAAGCGCGACCTGTCCTCGCATGCCGGGCTCGGCGTGGATTATGCACAGGTATACGTGACCGACGAGAACAGTCATGTCTGGGCACTGTCTCGCGATACCGGCGCTGCCGCGTGGAAGCAGGACAAGCTCGCCAACAGGAAGCTGACGGCACCGGAACCGTTCGATGGCTATATTGCAGTCGCCGATTACGAAGGCTATGTGCACCTGTTGTCGCGCTATGACGGGAAAATCTCCGGCCGCGTGGAGGTGGATGGTACAGGTGTGAGCGTGCAGCCGCTGGTTGTCGACGATGTGCTTTACGTCTACGGGAATTCAGGCAAACTGGCCGCCTTCACGCTCGAATAATCCGGTACCGGTGACCCCGCCGCTCCGCCCTGCATAGCAATCAGAATCATGTTGCCGGTTATCGCACTCGTTGGACGGCCGAATGTCGGCAAGTCGACCCTGTTCAATCGCCTGACGCGTTCACGCGATGCCCTCGTTGCGGATTACCCGGGCCTCACCCGCGACCGTCAGTATGGCGACGGCATGCTTGGAGACCGTGCCTGTATCGTGATTGATACCGGCGGTCTCGGTGAGGCAACGAACGACCTCGACAACCTGATGGCGCAACAGGCCTGGCAGGCGGTAGAGGAGGCGGACCTGGTCCTGTTTCTCGTTGATGTGCACGACGGCCTGACGGCGAGCGACGAGGACGTGGCCGGTGCCCTGCGCCGCACCGGCAAGCCGGTACTGCTGGTCGCCAACAAGATAGACGGCGCCAACGCCGACACGGCACTGATCGAATTCCATGCGCTCGGCCTCGGCGAGCCGCTGCCGCTGTCGGCAACGCAGGGTCGTGGTTTTGCGGCACTCACCGAACGCGCGGTCGAACACCTGCCACCGCTGCCGGACACGGCTGTCGATGAACCGGACGCCGACAGGATCCGGGTCGCCGTGGTCGGGCGTCCGAATGTCGGCAAGTCCACCCTGATCAATCGCATGCTGGGTGCAGAGCGCGTGCTGGCCTTCGACCTGCCGGGCACCACGCGCGACAGCATATTCATCCCGTTCGAGCGCGACGGCAGGGGATATACCCTGATCGATACGGCCGGTGTCCGGCGCCGGGCCCGCGTCCGCGAGGCGGTGGAGAAGTTCAGCGTCATCAAGACACTGCAGGCAATCGATGCGGCGCATGTAGTGATCCTGGTGCTCGATGCGCAGCAGGAAATCAGCGAGCAGGACGCCAGCCTGGCCGGGTATATTGCCGACAAGGGGCGTGCACTGGTGATCGCCGTCAACAAGTGGGACGGCCTGGACACGCATGAACGCAACCGCATCAGGGACCAGCTGGACAGAAAGCTGCCGTTCCTCGACTTTGCCGCGACCGTGACTATCTCGGCACTGCATGGCACCGCTGTGGGTAAACTGTTTCCGCTGATTACTTCCGCCCATGCCTCGGCGATGCGGGAACTGTCAACACCGGCACTGACCGGCCTGCTCGAACAGGCGGTGCAGCAACATCAGCCACCGCTGGTGCACGGCCGCAGGATCAAGTTGCGCTATGCACACCAGGGCGGGCGCAACCCGCCGGTCATCGTCATACACGGCAACCAGACCGAGCGGGTACCGGCCACCTATCGGCGTTATCTTGCCAGGTACTTCTCGGACAAGCTGAAACTGTCAGGCACGCCGGTTCGTATCGAGTTCCGGACCGGGAGCAATCCCTTCAGGGGGAAAAAGAACGTGTTGACGCCGCGCCAGGTAAAACGCAAGGCGCGTCTGAAACGGCATGTGAAGAAAGGTAAAAAGTGAAACGTTAAACGTTAAACGTGAAAAGTGAAATGTGAAATGTGAAACGAGAATAAAGGGATTAGCCACGGAAACCACGGAACGACACGGAAAGATAATTCCATTCAAAAAATAAATCGGTTAAAGGAACGAACCATGCCTGGGAATTTTATTACACCCGGATATCTACATGCTGCGATGTGCTGAAGCGGCAATCTTTTAGTATTTATTTATTATATTTTTCCGTGTGTTCCGCGGATTCCGTGGCTAATTTCTTTATTCTCGTTTCACTTTTCACTTTTAACGTTTCACTTATAACTGCCGTGTCTGCTGACGCTGCTTGGCCAGCCGCTTGGCGGCACGTCTTTTCTGTGCCGTGTGGACTGCCTCGTCGCCGAGGTGGGCGTCGCCGTGTTCCCTGGCCAGCCTGATCTGGCGTTCGCGTTCGCGACACCGGGCCTTTTGAGTCTCACTCGTCCGGTCATGGCAGTGCGGGCAGGAAATACCCGCCTCGTATCGCGCGTCCGCCATATCGGCTGTACTCACCGGCATGCGGCAGGCGTGACACTGCGCATAGCGGCCCGGTTCCAGTTGATGGTTGACCGTGACGCGCTCGTCGAAGACAAAACATTCGCCTTCCCAGAGACTGTCCTCCTCGCTGACCTCCTCGAGGTACTTGAGTATGCCGCCCTTGAGGTGGTAAACCTCGTCGAATCCCTGCTGTTTCAGGAAGGCGGTGGATTTCTCGCAGCGAATGCCGCCGGTACAGAACATGGCGACCTTCCTGTGCCGCGTCCGGTCGAGCCGCGACCTGACGAAGTCCGGAAATTCGCGAAACGTGGTGGTTGCCGGGTTGAGCGCATTCCTGAAGCTGCCGACCCTGTACTCATAGTCGTTACGCGTGTCGACCACCAGCACATCGGGATCGCTGATCAGTGCATTCCAGTCGGACGGTGCCACGTAACGACCCGCATCGCGGTTCGGGTCGATACCGGGTACGCCGAGCGTGACGATTTCGCGCTTCAGCCTGACCCGGGTGCGCCTGAACGGCAACTGGCCGGTCAGTGATTCCTTGTAATCGAGGTCCGCCAGCCGGGGATCGCTGCGCAGCCAGTCGAGCAGGGCGTCGACAGCCTCGCGGGAGCCCGCAACCGTACCGTTGATGCCTTCATCCGCCAGCAACAGGGTGCCACGGACCCCGTTCCGCAACAGCAGGTCGTGCAGTGGACCGCGCAGCTTGCGGTAATCATCCAGTCTGACAAACCGGTATAGGGCGCAAACGACAATATTGTGCATGACGTCGACCGGGGTGTCCGATCAGTTGATCAATCGAGGTACTCGAACAGTTTGACGACCTTTTCAACGCCGCCGACCTGGCGTGTGCGCTCACTGACTGCGTCGGCCTCGTTGCGGTACAGCAGGCCCATCAGATAGACCACACCGTCTTCCGTGACGACCTTGGTGCGTGTCGGGTCATAATCCGGCAGACCCTTGATGCCGAAGAGGCTGGTCTTGACCTTGGCGGTGATCAGCGTGTCATTGCTGCGTGCCGTCAGCGAGGAGGGCGCGGCGATGACAAGTTCATTGTGGACATGACGCACTTTTTCGATGCCGCTGACAATATTCTGTGCCTGTTGCCTGAGGGACTCGGTGGGTGCCTGGCCGACCATCAGTACGACACCATTTACACTGATGATGTTGATATGCGTCTGCTTGTTCAATTCCTCATCACCGTGTATGGCCGAGCTGGCCTTCAACTCGATACCCTGGTCGTCCACGTAGGTGCCGACGGTCCGGCGGTCGTGAACCGCGCCAGTCGTTGCGGCGGCACCGCCGATGACAGCGGGGGCGCAGCCGTATAACGAAGGTAAAACCAGGATGAGTGCCAGCAGGCTGTTAAGCAGTTTCATAGACGTGTTTCTCCTTTCGGGAATACATGGTGGGGATACTGTGGATGCGACCGCGATGTCAGCACAATGTTCCCGTTATGTCGGTGTTATTCAATGACGGCAAAGGCGTCCCTGATCCATTCAATCACATGCTCCGGCCCGTCAATGGCCACAACATCAAAGCGACAGCCTGTCCGGGCAGCGTGCGGCCGGGCCTGCAGGTATTGCCTGGCGCAGGCAGACAGTCGTGTCTGTTTGCGCCGGTCCACGCTTTCCGCGGCGCTGCCGAAGCTGGCCTGCCTGCGGTATCGTACCTCAACGAATACCAGGGTGTCTGCATCCCGCAGGATAAGGTCGATCTCGCCGCGTCGGCAGCGGTAATTCCGCTCCAGCAGGACAAGACCACGGTCCGCAAGATAGTGACAGGCACGTTCCTCGGCCGCGCGACCACGGTCACCGGCCTGCATGTCAGCGTATCGTACTTGCAGCCTGTGTGTCCGGCGCGTCGGGCTCGAGCAGGACCGGCATGCCCTGGCGAAAAACGGCGCAGCGCAGTGTGCGGTTGAGGTGACCGTCGTCAGACAGCGACAGGTTGCCGGTGACACCGTGGTAGGCACTGAACATGCCTTCATTCAGTTCGCCGAGGTAGGGAATGACCCGGTAGGCATCGATGCCCAGCGCATACAGCCGTGCATACCGTATGGCTTCGTTCGGCCAGAATTCACTGATACCCCGCTGCAGGTGGTTCCAGCTGGCACGTTGTTCCAGTGTCCAGGGCGTGTCGCAGAAAATAATCCCGTTCATGTCCGCATCCTTGTCGCTGTCCGGCCTGCCCGAATACACGCGAGATGTGGCATAGACGGGGAGGTCGGATGCACGATAGAAATCCAGCTGCGGCCTGATCAGGCGGGCCTGGCGCGGGGCGGCCGCCAGAAAGACAAAATCGACGTCCTGGCGCCGGCGCGGTTCGAAGTCCAGGTCTTTGCCCAGCTTACGGGCGAGTTTCTGATGGCGTGCCTTGCTCGTATCGAGGTTGAGCAGGTCCTTGAGGACCGGACCATGATCGGCCTTGCCTGAGTCGTAGCGTTGCACTTCTGCAACGCGTCCGCCCAGCATTTCCCATTCCCCGGCAAATGCGGTGTACACGCGTTCGCCCCACTGTGTCTCCGGCAGCAGTGCAATCGCCCGCGTGTGGCCACTGCGCCAGGCCAGCCGGGCGACCTCGCGGGCCTCGTCCTCGGGCGCCAGTCCGAACTGATAGAGGGCCGGGTTGTACAGCGACGGGTCGGTAATCCGGTTGAGTCCCAGCACCTCCACTTCCAGCGGTATTCGGGACGCGAGCGCCTGCACGGATTCCTTGCGCAACGGCCCGATGACGAACTGCGCCCCGTTCGTGACGGCATCGAGATAGGCCGCCACGGCGCTGTCCGGCGTGTCACCCGAGTCGTAAAAGCGGAGCTGTGGCCGCAGGCTGCCCTCGGGGGTGTCGTAATAGGCGGCGACGATGCCGTCCCTGATTGCATGCGCGGCGCCCGACAGGGCGCCGCGCAGGGGAAGCAGGACGCCGATGTGCGCGGGCGGCTGCCCGGCCGCCCGCATGCTGTCGAGCAGGCGGTCCAGAAATTCGCCGACAGCCGGGTGTCCGGGATAGCGACGCTGCCAGTGCGGCGTCACTTCGGCCAGGGCATCCGGTTGTTGCAGGTAGAGCCGCGTCAATTCGACCAGTTCCATCCACCCACCGAGGACGTCCGGCGGGGGTGCGCTGCGCAGTGTCTGCAGTTCCTGGTCGGTCAGGCTGTTGACGGCGTCCCAGATCGCGCGCCGGTTCACCTGCTGTTCTTCCGGGTCGGTCAGCAGCGGGTCGAGCAGAACGCGCTCCCTGGCGGCGCGGAAATACTGCGAGTTCTGCAGCCTGGCATCCGCGCGCAGGCGCCGGTAATCCGCGATGAACGGGCCGCTCTCCGGCACCTCCGCCAGCAGTGTCAGGACCGTCTCCGGTCGCTGGCCGGCCAGCGCGATGGCGGCCCGCAGCAGGGTGTAGTGCTGGCGGTTGTGCTCCGACAACGGCACCGTCGCCAATTCGTCGAGCAGGGTCGTCGCCCGGTCGGTGTCATCGCCGCGCACCAGGCTGCCGGCGGCCAGCAGTTGCAGTGTGTGACGTTCGTCCCCTGCGGCCGTGCGGGCGGCGTTCAGGTATAACTGGGCCGCACCCTGGTGATTGCCGTCGGCCTCGAGCTGTTGTGCCTGTTGCTGCAACCGCTCCAGGCTGCTGCCCGGTGCGATGGTCATGACCTGGCCGCAGCCGCTCAGGAGGGCGGTCAACAGAGTGGCGAGCAGGAGGAATCGGGTAATCGGCATCAGGATAATACGTGGATGGCAGTGGCGGTGACTCTACTGAAAAGCGGCATATTCGTCCACCTTTATGTATTTGTTCCTGTCCCTGATAGGATGTTCCGGTCATGGGCGCACACGCAAAAAATCCCGGCAAGCTCTACGTGGTGGCCACGCCGATCGGCAACCTGCAGGATATGTCCCCGCGGGCGGTCGAGGTGTTGTCCTCGGTCCCGGTCATTGCAGCCGAAGACACCCGTCACAGCAAGAAGCTGCTGGCGCATTTCGGTGTAGGAACGCGTCTTGTGGCCCTGCACGACCACAACGAGAGAAGCATGGCCGGCACCCTGGTCCAGCGGCTCGGGCAGGGTGAAGATGTGGCGCTGATCAGTGATGCCGGCACGCCGCTGATCAGCGATCCCGGTTATGTCCTCGTGCGCATGGCGCGCGCCGCCGGTATCGATGTGCTGTCCGTGCCGGGACCGTCCGCGCTGACCGCGGCGTTGTCGGTCGCCGGCCTGCCGACCGACCGGTTCCGGTTCGAGGGATTTCTGCCGCCGAAACAGGCGGCCCGGCGCCAGCGGCTGGCCGAACTGGCGAGCGAGACGGTCACGCTGGTGTTTTACGAGTCCAGCCACCGGATCGTGGACTCACTGGCCGACATGGCCGGGTGTTTCGGGGCTTCCCGCGAGGCGGTCGTGGCCCGCGAACTGACCAAGGTCTTCGAAACGGTCCGCGCCGGCACGCTGGGCGACCTGTGCCGGGAAACCGGTGAGGATAACCGGCAGCAGAAGGGCGAGTTCGTGGTCATGGTGCGGGGCGCCGCCATGGATGAGACTGCGCCGGATGAGCAGGTCCGCCGTACACTCGCGGTGCTGCTGGAGGAATTGCCACTGAAACAGGCCGCCGCGCTGGCGGCGAAAATCACCGGTGTGGCAAAGAACCGTTTGTATGAGTATGGACTGAAAATCAGGGGCACTTAGGCGAGCAGTCTGCTGCTGACGATCCCGGGCCTGCCTGCGGCGGGCAGTCGGAATGCAGTGCCAATGTCAGCTTTCGGCCTGTGCCGTGTGCATGCCAGTGCAGGGTGCGAGAGAGCGCCCGGCAGGTCGGTCTTGGCTGAAGTTGACCTGCAGACTGAATTGAAGGGTAATTGCGCTGTAGCGAAAACGATCAATACCGGAAATTCAACAGTTGTTCACCAATGAGTGATTATGCTTGAAGTGGCCGTAGCCTCCGGCAACCAGCTTGCGGCGGATGCCGGCGCGCGGGTCGCGCGCGAAGGGGGCAATGCGGTTGATGCGGCCATTGCCGCATCACTGGTTTCCTGTGTGGTCGAACCCGGCGTTTGCTCGCTGGCGGCGAGCGGTTTCCTGACCATCTGGCCGCCCGGCGACGCCCCGGTGATGATAGACGGGGCCGCGGTCATGCCCGGCACGGGGCTGCCGAAGAGCCGCTTCGGGCAGGCCACCGCGGAGGTGTTCCTCGAGTATGGCGGCGGTATGCGCACCACGGTGGGCCACGGTTCGGTGGCGGTGCCCGGTAATCTGGCCGCCTATGCACTTGCCTCCGGTCGCTATGGCAGGGTGCCATGGCGCGTGCTGGTCGAGCCGGCCTGGGAGCTGGCGCGTGACGGCTTTCCCCTGTCGGAGGCTTCCTGTCTCTACCTGCAACTCACCCATGAATCGATCTATGGCTGGGACAAACACAGCCTGGAGACGTTTTATGATGCCGACGGCGAACTCTACAAACCGGGCAGCATGGTACGCATCGAGCACCTGGACGAAAGCCTGCGCTGCATTGCCGAAGGCGGCGCGGACGAATTCTACCGGGGTGATCTGGCCAGGCAGATCACCGCCTGCATCGAGGCCCACGGGGGCATTCTTACCCGCCGGGACATGGCAGGCTACCAGGCGCTGCTGTCACCGACGCTCGATGTGGAGGTGAATGACTGGACGGTGGCAACCGATTCTCCACCGGCACTGGGTGGTGCGGTGCTGGTCGCCATGTTGCTGCTGATGGGCGACCGGCCGCAGGATGACTGGACGCCGGCGGAACTCGAACACCTGATTCGCGTACAGGAGGCGGTGCTGGATTTTCGCTACGACCACCTCGACGGCAGCGAGAACCTGCCGGGTGATGTCCGGAATCTGCTCGAACAGGCGTCGACAGGGGATTTGCGCAGCTTCCTGTCATCGCCTTCGACCGTGCATGCCTCGGCCGTCGATTCTGCCGGCCTGGCCTGCTCGGTCACGGTATCGGCGGGGTACGGGTCAGGCGTGCTGCCGCCGGGCACCGGCATCTTCATGAACAACAGTCTGGGTGAACTCGAACTGAACAGGCGCGGTGTGCACGTGTGGAACCCGGGCAGCCGCCTGCCATCCAATATGGCGCCGACCGTGGCGCGTCACCGCGACGGTGCGGTACTCGCGGTCGGTTCGCCCGGCGCCAGCCGGATTACGACGGCAATCCAGCAAACCCTGGTCAACTTCATGCAGCTGGGTATGCCGTTGCAGGCCGCCGTGGATCATGCGCGGCTGCATGTCGAGGAGGCCGACGGCCACATGCTGGTCGCCTACGAGGAGGCCTTGCCGGTACATCAGCTGGATGTGCCGCAACGCATGTTTCCGGGCATCTCCATGTATTTCGGTGGTGTGAGCGCGGCGCTGTGGGATCCGCGGGAGGGTTTTGTGGTTGCGGCTGACCCGCGCCGTGCCGGTGGGACGGCTTTGTCTGGCAATGCAGAGCCGGGAAGGATCGCGTGAGGCGGTAAATGGAACCTGCGCAAGAATCATGAGGCATGGACGCCACAGAAACCCTTTGCCTGTCGATTACCGGGATATTTACGGGCGCTCGTTCCCGGGCTGGACAATAAGGTATTTGACGGAATCCCCGATCAGTCAACCAACGTTACTGAAGTATTACGGTTCACGGAGCTTTGACCCGGGACAGTCACGGGGAGAAAGTTGTTCGGGAATGCTGATCGAACTGAATCAGAAAGCAAGCACTGCCCGGGTTTTCTGTTTGCATGGACAAGGGGGTGACATTGTTCGCCGTTTTGATGATGCAGTTCAATCAATACAACACGATATATTATTGATCTGTATTCAGGTAATCTCTTGTTCTAATAAAGCTTTCAGAGGAGTGCTTGATATCGACGGGTGTGGTGCTAGGTTTTAAAGCAAGCGTGGATCAATAACGCGACGGGAGAGGCATCATGAAACCATGTTATCTGGTAGCGCTTGTCGTGATTACGCCGGTTCTGACCGCGTGCAGTGGCACCGAATGGATCGATATCCCGGGACCGCTCGGTGAAAAGTGCAGCGACGTATCGATTGAGGAATTCAGTGGCAGGGACAACGAGTTTGCAGCCGGTTATTGCGTGGCGCAGCAACAGCAGGCCACCGGCAAGGCACGATGCGACGGTGACAGACTGCAAATCGAGTGCGAGTAATAATTACTGAAACCCGGCATGGATTGTTACTTGTTTGCGCAGTATTCATAACAATGGCATGTAGCGAAAATGCAAGCGGCATCGTAACAGCAACGCATGAATGATGATCACCATGGGTTCGGCGAACATCCGGTTTCCGCCACGCGCCAGAAGCCGATGCAAGGCGTGGTGTTCGCATCCGCTGGCCCGGTCGACGAGACAATCCGGATACGGGACCTGCACCAGTTCGAGATCAAGCTGCACTACCCGCTGAGCCGTGAAAATGCAGCTGTGGCCTACGACCTGGAGTGCTACATCTTCGTTCCGCACAGCCTGGGGATGAATCGGGCTAATTATTCGAAGGCCAGGTTCTACGATGACCTGCAGGCACATATCCGGTTCAAGACCCCTTCAATATCGCTGACGGAAATCGAGGGAAGACAGGACAGTCCACTGACACGGCTGGAAACCAGCGTCGACCCGTTGCAGAGAGGCGGCCATAACGCGGATGTCGACGCATTCGAATACCAGCTAAAGCTGTTTTGCTGCATCCTGCAGAGTTCACTCAGGGATTTCGTAACCTTTATCGGCGAGACCACGGATCCGGACGACCGTGCCCGGCTGGTACAGCAATACCTCAGTACCGCCGTGGCGATCACCGATGCCTATCGTGCACTGCGGCCGAAGATTATTTTGCCCGCTGTACCGCCCCGGGCCAGCGCCATGTACACCTTCGGCGACGAGTATGTCAGCCTGCTGGTCGAGCGGAATTGCTACGATCTGCTGGGACGACTGCGTGAAGCCGGTGCCCCGCGTTTGCGCACGAGCCGGCGGACGATAATGGACCTCGTTGCGCGCGAGTTGCGCTACCGCGAAAGCCATCGATACCCCTCGATCCCCACCGACAAGAACGACAATGAACAACTGATATTCCGGCGCAACGTGCTCAAGAAGTACATGCATAACGTCCTGTTCCTCGATACCAGGACCCGGCAGGAGGGCAAGGTGATCGAGCATGGCCTGTTTGGCATCGCCGCCGGCATCTCGATGCTGTTTGCGACCGTTGTCCTGTTCCTCTCGCAGTCGTTATATGGCCCTCTGACGTTGCCGGTTTTTCTGGCGCTGGTGATCGGCTACATGTTCAAGGACCGGATCAAAGAGATGCTGCGGGTATACTTTTCGCGAATGGTGTCCAGCATGCTGTTCGATCACAAGACGCGCATCTACAGCGATCCCCGTAACCCGATCGGGCATTGCCGGGAGAGTTTCGATTTCATCGACGAGGCCAGGGTGCCGGATCGCATCATGAAGATAAGGGGCAGGGACCACATTACGGAGATCGAAAGCGAGTGGGTGAGTGAGAGTGTTCTTCGCTACCGTAAACGGATCAAGCTGTCCTCCCGGGCAATATCTTCTGCCTTTCACGATATCGACACGGATGGCATCAACGACATCATGCGGTTCAACATTGCCGATTTCACCCGTCGCATGGGAAATCCGGGAAAGGAATTGTTCGTTCTGGACAAGGATGACTACCGCAGAGTAAAGGCCGAGCGCGTCTATCACATCAACATGATTTTGCGTTATGGAGGTGGTGACCGCGTCCGCTACAAACGCCTGCGCATTGTTCTGAACCGGCGAAAGATCAAGCGTATCGAGACGGTATCGGTTGAGGACGAGTAGCTCGTGGATATTGG